>JAGWBU010000083.1 GCA_021295735.1 Candidatus Poribacteria bacterium
CCATGTTTTTTATTTTTCATCTGATCACAATAACACATCCAAAAAATAAATGCAAGAACAATCATATTAATATGGTATAATATAAGTATGAAAAAACATAACCGATCCCAAACACATAAACAACCAGATACCCTAAAAATCGTAAACAACTATTAAATGCAAAGACGCCAACGCAAAACTTATCAAAATAAATATGGACAACAAGAGGAAAAACGTGTGCCTCAATACAGATGAGAAATATCAAAAATAAAATTTTTCCAAAATAAGAAAAATTCCTATAAACTTATACAGAGACTGGTTTTATAGCCAATTTAAAAAAGTTGCCACGGTATGGAAAAAGTTACCGTATGGTAACTTTTTAAGTAAGAGCAATCTCCGAATCTCGACTTGACGACTGAAACGAATAAAAATCCGAAAACTGAATGGTTCTGGTGTTCCAAAGGGTGTGTAAATATTTGGTTACATAGGTTCAATTTGCAATGATTACGCGGCGTTTTCCACTGTAGGGCGGGGTCCCGGCCCCTACAATAGGAGTTGTGCGGATTTCTACAAAAACTTTACACACCCTGTTCCAAATAAATGATTGACAAAGACGACTATAGCCTGTAAAATTATATTCAAAAGGCATAATTGAAACACATGTTGTCAGACTTCCATTTGTCTGATTGCAGGTATGTAATGGTAATGACCATGTTTTTCAATCATTAAGGAGTATATATGTCAACAAAAACGCGAATTGTTTTCGTCGCAGGAAGTGCAAGTCATGGTAGTGGTTCGCATGAGCATCCGGGTGGATGTGCCTTCTTAGCAGATCAGTTGAACGATGCTGTCGACGGTATGGAGGCAGTCGTTCATCAGGGATGGCCAAAAGATCCGACAATTTTATCTAATACAGATGCAATTATAGTTTATTCAGACGGCGGTGGTGGACATCTTAGCATTCCTCACCTTGACCAGATTTCTGCATTAACAGCACAGGGTATGGGATTGGCGATGCTCCACTATGCAATTGAAGTGCCGAAAGGTGAACCAGGAAATTGTTTTTTAGATTGGATAGGCGGGTATTTTGAAACACATCTCTCTGTCAATCCACATTGGACAGCAAAATTTACGGCTTTTCCAGAACATCCCGTAACACGCGGCTTGATCCCGTTTTCATTGGATGATGAATGGTATTATCACATGCGGTTTCGTGATAATATGCAAGGTGTAACCCCTTTGTTGAGTGCTATAGCGCCAGAGTCAACACTGCAGAGACCCGATGGCCCTCATAGCGGTAATCCTCATGTTCGCGCATCCGTTGCAAAAGGTGAACCGCAGCATTTGGGGTGGTGTGTAGAACGTCCGGACGGCGGACGCGGATTTGGATTTACCGGTGGACATTACCATAAGAATTGGGGTGATGACAATCTCCGTAAGTTTATCCTTAATGCTATCGCTTGGACAGCAAAGGTAGAGATTCCTGAAGATGGTATATCTACACCGACACCGACAGAAGTAGCGTTGAATTCGTATTTGTAATGGTGAGATTTTAGTTATTCCATAGATGATGTAAACAGAAGAACGGTGCTATCTCAGGAGACAAACATGGATCAGGAACAACTTGATTATCTTTTTGATCTGCAAGGATATTTAATTTTAGAGAATGCGATTTCAGAGGAAGACCTGAATAAGATAAACGAATGGATTGACGCGCATTGGGCTTACGTTGAAGAACCGTGGGAACCCAATTCCGAGGATAGACGTATTCCTCGCTGGATCGGCAATATTGAGACACATACCTATAATATCGAAAATGGTGTCAATTTCCAGAATATCATTGAGGGTGGGGATGTATTTGAAAAGTTAATTGACCATCCTGCGTGGATAAATCTGGTTCGGAAATACATCCATGAGGTTAATGGCGTTTCTATCCATGAGAATTTTCTGAACGTGCGCGGTCCCGGTGGTTTTATCCACATCCACTGCGGAGGACATGTGCCGTTGAGTTATCTGACATTCCGTCAGATCAATACTGGTGAATGGTTGGTAGGACAGATTAATGTCCTGATGGCACTCAACGACATCGGTCCGGGAGATGGTGCACCTGTGCTAATCCCTGGCAGTCATAAATGTTCTGAGATTCACCCGCGTTTGAAACACGATGGAAAGGGGATAGTTTATGACGGTTATAGCGGCAAGCCTGCAGGGACAGCCTTCGCAACGCAGGAGGTGCATCTCAAGGCGGGGGATGTGGTAATGTTCACAGATGCAATCACGCACGGTTCAGCAGAACGGACAAATCCTGGGTATCGTCGGTCAATTGTCTATCGCTATTCTCCAAAGTATGTTCGTGAACGTTTTGATTATCCGCATTCAAATGAGTTGTTGGCACGTCTGACTCCCGATCAACGCAAGATTATCCAACCGAATGCACCGCGAAGACCGCCACTTGTTGCGTAATATTCTGACAATATGAAAACTCCACAAAAAACGCTTTGGGGCGGACGTTTTAGCACAAGCCTCACCACAGAAACAGTTGCTTTCACACACTCCATTGAGGCAGATACCCGCCTCATCGCATACGATATCTGGGGAAGCCAAGCACATGCGATTATGCTTGCACGGCAAGAAATCATCTCCAATACTGATTTACGAGAGATTTTGCGATGGCTCCGTAAGGCAGAAGAGGATTATCAAATCGGCAACTTCACCCTTGACCCGAATAAAGAAGATGTGCACATGAACGTTGAGTCTTACCTGATTGAGAATGCTGGACGTGAATTTGGAGGAAAACTCCACACTGCTCGTTCTCGCAATGACCAGGTACTCGTAGATGCACACCTCTATATTCGGGATGAGATTCTGAATATCCAGCGTGGCATCTCTACGTTGTGCGATGCGTTTTTAAGCATTGCCAAAGAACATGTTGCCACCGTCATGCCCGGCTATACACACACACAACATGCGCAACCGATCAGTCTCGGTTTCTGGGCTACCGCTCATGTTAGCATGTTCCTAAGAGACCAGAAGCGGCTGCAGGCTGCTTACGAACTCGCCAATATGAACCCGCTTGGTGCGTGTGCCTTAGCTGGCACGACCTTCCCAATTGACCGACATCTGACAACAGAACTGCTCGGTTTTGACACCCCACATGAACATGCACTTGATGTTATCAGCAGTCGAGATTTTATTGCAGAAACCCTCTTCGCGTTGTCGCTTGTGATGGCGAATCTTTCTCGGATCAGCGAAGAAATTATCTATTGGACAACTTACGAATTTGGGATGGCAGTGCTTGACGATGCGTATAGTTCAGGAAGTTCTATCATGCCTCAGAAGAAGAATCCAGACATTGCCGAACTCACGCGGGGACGCACAGGACGCGTCTACGGGGCGTTATTAGACTTGTTGACGAACCTTAAAGGCTTACCGATGGGATATAACCGCGATTTTCAGGAGGATAAACCGCCACTTTGGGAGGCATTTGATGTTGTAAAGGCTTGCCTCGGAATACTTCCCGGACTTCTCAAAACCACAGATTTTAAGACAGAACGGATGGCTGAATTGGTAAATGCTAACTTTGCTACAGCGACAGAGTTAGCGAATTATCTCGTTAGAGAACATCAAGTCAGTTTTCGGGAATCCCATGAGATTGTAGGATGGCTTGTGGGAGAATTAGTGCGTCAAGAAAAGACGTTCACTGAGTGGGAGTTAACCCAAGCACTTTTGAAACAAAAAGATATTGACATACCGATTTTACAACTGAAACAGATACTGGATGCGGAATTGGCGCTTCAGAATAACCAGAGTCTCGGTGGCACTTCGCCAGCAGAAGTTTCTCGGATGATAGATAGTTTTGAAGAACAATTGAATGCAATTGCAATGCGTATCTATACCTGCCAGACGCAAATTGAGGATGCACACCAAGAAACCCACCGAATAGTTGACGAAGTATTGGGTGATTCAAATGTTCCTACGCAAGGAGGATAAAAGATTGAGAAACAGATTAATTGTCGCATTAGATACCGACGACGGTGAAGATATTGATTGGCTATCTGGAACGCTTATAGAGTTAGTGCCGTGGGTTAAAATCGGTTTTCAAGCATTCAGTACCCTTGGAACTGAGTCTTTTCCCTGGCTCAGTGGAAGAGGTCATCTAATTTTTCTTGACCTGAAGTTTCATGATATACCGAATACGGTTGCACGAGATGTCGGCACGATGACAAAACACGGTGCACACATGATTAACATGCACGCCTCCGGTGGGCTTGAAATGATGCAAGCCGCAAGGTTCAGTGCTGATGATGCTGCGGACGATGCAGGAATTCCGAAGCCAATTCTTCTTGGCGTAACAATTTTGACGAGTATAGATGAGCCAGGGTTTAAGTCAAGCTTCGGTTCAGAACGGCAACTGACTGAACAAGTGGTTTTTCTTGCAAAGCAGTCTAAAGAAGCAGGTTTAGACGGTGTTGTCGCATCGCCTCTGGAAATTGAACCGATACGGAAAGCATGCGGCGATAACTTTCTGATTGTCACACCGGGTATCCGTCCGAAATGGGCAGACCCAGGAGACCAACGCCGTATTACAACACCCGCGGAGGCGATTAACCGTGGCGCTGATTTTATCGTTGTCGGCAGACCGATTATTGAAGCGGAAGACCCGTTAGAGGCTGCCGGAAAAATTTTGGACGAAATGAGAGGCATGTAACATTATGAACATTGTTTGTATCTGTTTAGACACGTTTCGAGCCGACATCATCGGCGAAGGCAAGAAATATAGCCACGTGCAAACGCCCAACCTTGATGCGTTTGCATTGGAGAGTGTGCGTTTCACAAGGGCATTTGGAGAAGGACAACCGACGCTTCAGGTGCGCCGTGGCAACTTTACAGGAATGCGGAGTTTTCCGTGGAAATATAACTTTGATCGGCGTGGACACTGGCATCACGCACCCGGTTGGCATAAGATTCCACCAGAGCAAGATACCATCGCCGAAGTGCTTTTAGAGCGCGGTTATTTGACTGCTCTTATAGCAGACACGTACCACATGTTCAAACCGACAATGAATTTCTCACGCGGATTCGCCCATTTCGATTTTATCCGTGGACAAGAATCGGACAATTGGCATAGTGGTGATCCGAGGTTGGTTGAGGGCATCCTCCGCAACCATGTCCGTGAACCGATCAATTGGCAACGCCATGTAGGACTTGTGAACTATTTACTATCGCAACGGCATCGGAAATCGGACGATGACTATAGTTGTGCACGCGTTTTCCGTGCAGCAGCTGATTGGCTTCAAGATAATCACACCGTCGGCCCATTCTTCTTATGGGTAGATAGTTTCGACCCGCATGAACCTTGGGATCCCCCAAAATCCTACGCAGATATCTATCTTCCTGACTATTCTGGCAAGGATTTTATCACACCCGGTAGTGCAAACGAAGGTGGAGGACCTACTGCGGAGGAACGTGACCGAATTGAGGCACTCTACCTTGGCGAAGTGACGTTCGTTGATAAATGGGTTGGTGTATTATTGGATAAAATTGAGCAGCTAAATATCCGTGATGAGACGCTTATTGTGGTGATGTCTGACCATGGCACGCAGCTTCGCGACCACGGAAGTTTCGGCAAGGGTGCAAACAAGTTGCATCCATTCAATACGCAACTAAACTTGATGATTCGGCATCCAGAAGGACCTCATGACAAAGATATTTCAGCGTTTGTGCAGAACCATGATCTAATGCCGACACTACTAAATCTTGTTGGTATTCCGTGCAGTTGGACGGATGGTGAAGATATGTGGCAACTCGTTACACAAGAAAAAGCGTCCCTCCGCGAACGAATTATCAATGGGTGGGCAGGTTTTGCAACGGGCAATGCTGTGGGACGCGTTAGTGTGCGCGACAACCGTTGGAACTTCTGCACTTCGGTCGGTTATAAAGACGAAAAAGGTGATCAACTTTTTGATGTTAGGAATGATCCGGAAGAAAAAGAGAATGTTGCGAGTGATCATCCTGAAGTTGTAGCAGATCGAAGGCGAGATGTAGAGGCGTTGATAGGGCAAACGTTGCCCGGACATTTCATTGAGGTGTGCGATCCTGGGCATGCACCAATGCGGGTGTGGCTGCAGAATAAGTTGGCAGAGATGTAATAAAATTTATTGTAGCGCAGGGTCTCTATACCCTGCGATTACCAATTTGACCAAAGACTCAACATTCTAAAAATGTATTGGTATTTATAGTAAATTTTACAATTAACTTTACATGTCATTCAGCGCGCTTACAAAGCACCAACCCAATGCTGAACGTGTGGACGGCACGCGGAGCGTGCCTGCTACCATGTGTAAATATATTTTTATATTGCACTATAATTTTATCTGCTTAGAGGTTTTTCTAAATCCCAGATCAGAATTGATCCGTCATAACTTCCACTGACGAGGGATTTGCCATCCCGTGAAAACGCAAATTTTGTTGGCAGTCCCGCATCACCTGTACGGAATTCGTGGCGAAGTGTTCTTGTGTCTACATCCCAAAGACGAATTAAACCTCCATGGTATCCGCTTACAACTGTTTTACCATCAGGTGAAAACTGCAGAACTTGAGGGCTGCCCCTTGCTTGAATAAAATCACCAATGTATTGATGCGTATCTGTATCCCAAATCAGCAATGTGCCATCCGATTGACCAGTAATGAGTATACTGCTATCCGGTGAAAATGCAAAAGTCGTGACGGCGCCATTAGAATCCAAAGTCAGTGGAGTTTTCTGCTGTTTGTCAAGGTCCCATAGGTATGCTATACCATCTTTGCTTCCACTCGCAAATTTTTTGCCATCCGGTGAAAATGCGACATCATTGACGTTTTCAGTATGTCCATCAAGTTCAGTGAATAATCGACGGTTCGGAACATCCCATAATCTGACTTTGCCTTTCCAGTGGCCGCTTGCGACAATTTTATCATCAGGCGAGAATGCCAATGCTGTAACAAAATTGCCGTCTTTTTTCATGGGTTCGTAGAAACGCTGCTTTTCCATATCCCATATCCTAACTTCACCCCAACATCCTGTCGCAGCAATCTTCCCATCGCTGGAGAATGCTGCTGCAAAGGCAAGCCAAGGTTGTTTTGTATGTCTAAGCTGTTCTGTATTCGTCTCTAAATTCCATACTCTTATTACACCGTCAAATGAACCAGAATACAACATTTTTCCATCAAAGAACTTTAATGCCTTTACTGAACCTGTATGCCCTTGTATCGTCAGTATTTCTTCTCCGGTTGTAACATCCCACACCTTTGCTGTTCCATCTTGGCTTCCGCTTGCAAGTCTTTTACTATCTGCTGTCCAGTCTAACCCTTTAACAGGAAGCGTATGTCCCATTAGAGTACGGTCCACCTGTTTATTATCTATTTCCTTCTTTTTATCACCTGTAAGAGAACGTAAGACACTTGGTAACGTAGGTTTCTTGTCACCGTTATCTGTTTCTTGGCTGGAAAGATCAAAATCCCATAAGATGATTTTGCCTCCTGTATCCCCACTGGCGAAAGTTTTGCCATCGGGTGAAAAAGTGATGGCTTCAACATTTCGTGTATGTCCTTTGTATTCAGATAATTCATCTCCTGTTTCAACATCCCAAGAGAAAAGTTTTGTTTGTCCGCCGACAAGTGTTTTGCTATCTGATGAGAAAGCCAAAGTCCAGGCGCGACTATTATTCAAAGTATGTTGGAGTTCTCCAGTGGACGCATCCCATAAAAATACTGTGTCTCTGCCAGCACTTGCAACCGAGTGTGCGTCTGGTGAAAGTGCTAATCCGTTAAAAAGAGACTCTTGTGGCCCAATGAAGTGGAACATCTCGCGTCCCGTAGCAACTTCCCACATGTGATATTCAACACTGCGGTACCAACTGGCGCAAGCAAGCATCGTGCCATCCGGTGAAAAAACTAATGCTTTTACTCTGCCTACATCTTGTTTTAAGACAGAAACACGTTCACCAGTGGTTGTATCCCACAGTTCAACAGCACCCCCGAGGACCCAATTCCCCAGTGCAAGTGTTTTGTTATCTGGCGCGAAGGCAATAGTATTTGCAGTCTGTACCCCGCGTGGTTGTACTTTTAAAAGTGTAATTTCTGCACCGGTGTGCGCATCATAGATCCAAACTCCAATGTCAGATGCAACTGCCAAACGGGAACCATTCGGTGAAAATTTTACATCATTTATTTTTCCTTTTCCAAGCCGCACCATTGCCCCTTGCGGTAAGTGCCATTGTGTATAATCCTGAGTTAATCCTATTGATAGAAATGTACTCGTAGTTAGTAGCAGTAGAATGTTGAGAAATACAATTTTTTTCATTTTCTGGCTCCTAATAGGGATCTATTTTAGAGATATAGATTATTATGTTACTTAATTTACCACGCTGTTTCTCTGAAAACAAGATGTATTTACATATTATATCGTATCTTTTTTCGTGTAAACATGTTGGAAGAAGAGAGGCAACCAAAAACTGCTTGCAATATATCCGATCAAATTGTAAAATACGCACAAGTTTTACGAACTTTCAGGAGAATCTCTAAATGCTAAAAGCAGGATTTATTGGTGCTGGAGGACGCAGCCAAGGTGCACATTATCCGAGTGTCAACCGTCTTGAAGAAGATGTTGAAATGTCCGCAGCGTGCGAACTTGACGAAGGCAAACTCGCGCAGGTCGCGCAAAAATATGAGTTTCCGCATACGTTCACAGACCATCATAAGATGTTGGATACAATGGATTTAGACGTTGTTTATTGTGTGATGAACGAGAAATGGATTTTGCAACCAGCGTTAGACTGTCTGAATGCGGGAAAACATATATTTATTGAAAAACCGCCGGGCGCAACGAGCGATGAGACACAACAATTATTGGAAGCAGCCGTCGCCAACGATGTCTACTGTATGGTCGGCTTTCAACGGAGATTTGCCGCTGTCACACGCGAAGCGATGCGCCGTGTCGCAGAAAAAGGCCCCGTCTCATTAGCAGTCACAACATTTAACAAGCAGATGATCGGTGGTAATAGAGAATTTACCACAACGCTTTGGAATGATGTCTGTCACGTTGTTGATTTGCTCCGTTATATGGCAGGTGGTGAACCAGTTGAAGTTACAGCACATCGCGACATTTTTGGTGCTGAACAACGCAATTTTTACACCGCTTATGTCCGTTTTGATAATAATGTCACAGGTGTTGTTTTCGGTAATCGTGCATCAGGTGGACGTGTGCTGCGCTCTGAGTTGCATGGTGTCGGTATCGGATGTTACATGAAAATCCCCGAAGAAATCGAAATTTATGAGAACAACAATAGGCATGTAATGGGAGGTTGGGAAGTTGATGGTGTTGACCAGCGCGATTCGCCAAGTTACGAAGGTGTGCTTACAATGCACCAACACTTCGTTGACTGCGTCCAGAACAAAAAAGTTCCGCTTACTGATCTCCGTGATGTCATTCATTCTATTCACCTTGTTGACCAAATAGAGGGTCCCTTACCTTAGAAGAAAATTAGGAGGACTAAAAAGATGCTTGATGAACGCCATCTCCAGCATCAAATCACTGACGAACAGCTCTGTGCGTTAAATGCAGACGGATATTTCACCGTTGAAGACGCACTACCTTTGCAACTTGTTGTCCAGTTAGAGCAACGAGTTGACGCTATCTATAAAACACATTTAGATGCTGAATATGACCCATACACCAAAAAACGGATGACACCACACGACAACTTTTTCTATCCGAATTTTCTTGGTAAAGACCAAATCTTTGTCAATGTTTTGGATTGGTATAAAACCTTTCCAAAAGTATGGGGTATTTTGGGATGGAATATCTACTCTTACCATAGTCATTTTATTATTACACCGCCACGACCCGAATCTTTACGCGGTAAAACGTCACCACTCGGTTGGCATCAAGATAGTGGTCGTGTTAACATTGAGATAGAGAGTTCGCCTCGCCCACGTCTATCAATCAAAGTTGTCTATTGGCTTTCAGATTGCTCAGAGTCGGGACGCGGAAATTTTTATGTTATTCCAGGAAGCCATCTGTGGGATACATTTGAACGACCACAAGACGGTTCGGTCCCTGAAGGTGCTACTGCCGTTTGTTGTAAACCGGGTGACGCTGTCTTTTTTGATAGACGTATATGGCATGCGCGTAGTCAAAATGATTCGAACATCACACGGAAAGGGCTTTTTTACGGATACGGATACCGATGGTTACGCAGTAAAGACGATATGACGATCCCTTCAGGCTTATTTGAACAAAACGATCCGATCCGACAACAACTTCTTGGAGGCGGCACCAATGCCAATGGACATTTTTCTCCAAAGGATGTGGATGTGCCTTTGAAGGTCTGGCTTGAAGAGAAAGGTGTTATCTCAATATAACACCTTGACATTATATCAAGTCTGTGGTATGCTTTAATCGCATCGTGGGCGCAAGGGGGCTACCACTCCCTGCCTACGGTGTTTCCACCTCTTGTAGGAGGGGTTTTAAACCCCGATAAACGCTTGGAGTTCGTAGTCGTGCAATTCATGGCACCTCTTACATTTCTTGTAGGAGCGCTTTGTAAGCGCGATGCATAGTAGCCAGCGCGCTCCGCGTGCTGGCCGTCGCGCCTTTTGTGGAAGCACTTTAGTAAGAAGCGCGCGATATATTGTTGTTGAAAACGGTTCACACATCAGTATAAATTCGTTTTCAATAATACAGAGTGATAAAGTTTGTAGGTTGGGTTGGGTAGAGTTTGCGAAACCCATAAATCAACGCTATGAATGCCTTTATGGCATTCAGCCAAATCAACGCAGCATGCGCGTATGGCATGCTGCGGGCGTCAATTTAAGGATTTATTTCAGGTTTCACACATTTTAACCCAAACAACACCGGAACCCAATTGTAGGGGCGGGTCTCCGGTGAATGCCAAAAGGCATTCATACCCGGTGAATGACTAAAGACGAATGCGCTTGGTAGAATACGCTTTTGGTATTCTACATTTTGGTGCCCGCCAGTTGTTTGAATACATCAGCAATGGCGGGGCACAGAGACCCCACCAAATGCCAAAAAGCGCATTTGGCGTTGATTTGGCCCTACAAGGTGTGCCAGGATTTATCCCCTAAATTGACACCTATGGGGGTAGAGTTTGCGAAACCCAACCTACTTATAACTAATGTAAGAGGCGCAATGAATTGCGCGACTACAAACGCTGATATTCTTAAAATCCGCGAAATCTGTGTAATCCGTATCATCTGTGATTCAGACAACAAAATCCAACACAAAGAGGTTGACGGCACACGGAGTGTGCCTACTACTTTTAATCGCACATCTAAATCGGTTATTTATAAACTACCGTATTAAAACCAATTATTGAGGTATAAAAATGTTTCAAAACCTATCGATTCAATCTATTGGGGTTGCACTGTTAATAGCAGCGCTTATGATTCCATTAGCTTTAGCGGAGAATGAAGTGGAAAAACCGAAAGAACTTAAAGTGGGCATGATAGCCCCAGATTTTACGTTGAAAGATGAAACCGGGACCGAACGTAGTCTCAGTGAATTCTTAGGAAAGAAAAGCGTTGTCCTCGCCTTTTATCCGAAAGACTTTACCGGTGGCTGAACAGCCGAACTCCAGTCGCTCCGGGATAAATTGAGCGACATAAAAGAAACCGAAACTGTCTTGTTCGGTGTCAGTGTAGACAACGTTGAGTCGCATAAAAAATTTAAAGAACAAGAAAAGTTCGGATTTTCATTGTTGGCTGATACTGAATTTGAGGTAAGCAAGCAGTACAGCGGGGTTATGGAAAGGTTTAACGCTTCAAAACGGACGACTTTCATTATTGATAAGGCAGGATATATCCGTGCAATTGATAAAAAAGTCAAAGTGCAGACGCATGGTGAAGATGTTGTAAAACTGCTTAAGAAAGCACTGCCAAAAATAGAAGTTGGGCAGCCTGCTCCCGATTTTATCGCCAGGGATGGCGCAGGAAAAACACACCAACTCAGCAAGTTACAGGACAAAAAGAACGTGGTTTTAGCGTTTTATCCGCGTGATTTTGGGCGTGGCTGAACGGCTGAAGTTTGCTCGCTCCGTGATGAGTCGAGTAGTTTTGCTGAACAGGATGTCCAGGTCTTTGGGATTACTATCAATGATGCTGAGTCACATCAGAAATTTTCGAAAGAAAATGAACTGAATTTTCCACTGCTGATGGATACAGAAAAGAATCTTGCCTTACTCTTTGGTGCTGCTGCAGAAAAATCCGACAAACGTTTCAAGCGCTTGACGGTAATCATTGACAAAGCAGGAAAAATCGTGAAAATTGACAAAGAGGTCAATCCAAGCACACACGGGTCAGATTTAGTGGATTTCTTCAAAACCGTTGATGCGTCAAAAGAATAATTGATGACACGTAAGACTTTCTCGGCATTTCCTGCTTGGGTTGCTTTGGGAACTTCTGTAATTTTTAGTCCGTTTATTGTACCGATTGTAACGGCTATATTTGTTGTCCAAAAACATGCGACTACAAATCAAGAAGTGATGCTTTGGCTTGCAATTGTGGCAACATTTGTTACGGTGCTACCGATATTGGCAATAGTTTTGCTATTTCGGTTTTCGAAGGTGAGTAATTTACATCTCCGTGCCAAAGAAGAACGACTAATACCGCTCTGCTTCACGTTAGTCAGCATGATTATAGGAACCATAATCCTTTACAAGATTGGGGCAAGTTCCAAGATCATTTGGGCGTGCATAGCTTATATTGTAAATAGCGTTGTGTTTTCTGCTATTACACCACTATGGAAAATTAGTTTTCATACCAGTGTTACAACCGGCTGTATAATGGTCTTAGTGTTCCTTGTAAATTCTAATTTAGTGTGGCTTTTTCTTCTTGTTCCACTTATAGCATGGGCAAGGGTTTACCGTGAACGTCACACACCTCTTCAAACGGTCATCGGCACGCTGTTAGCAATTGTTAACACGATGCTTGTTTTTTATTTTCTACCGATTTCTGGATAAAGTTCGTTGGTCGGGTTAAGGTGAAGAAAGTCAAATATAGTTGTTTCACACTATGGAACATTCAATGACGTTTTAATTAAAGGTAGTAGATTATCCCAGTCACATTGTAAGCAAAAATAATTACTTTCACCGATACGTTTTACTTCGCCATTACATTCAGGACAACTTGTGAGACGCTCAGTTTCATCAATATCTGTTTCAGATAACGGTGGAAACATCAGCAGTTGTCCTATTGGCAGAGCAGGTTCTCGACTGGCGATATGTTGTTGCACAGCTTCAATTACCTCTTGTGCATTTAAATGGAGTGGTGGTGGTGCATTTTCTGTCAGATCAATAAAGCTGCTCCGGTAAAATCGAATGGTCTCAGCATCATTGACGCGACGCATGAACACCGTAAATTTACATGGGGCTACCAAAAAAGCAGAAGAATCTAATATGTGGTGCTTCGCGCTTAAAGAAAGTTCATAGCCACCATATTCAAAGATGGAATTGCCTTGGTCCATCCAAATAGTATCTGGAGTATTCTGAAACACCTCATGGAGTTCATACGAACGAGTGACCGACAGAATTAAGACGTATCGCTGATACGGATACTGTGATAGAAGTTCAACTGGCAGAAAAGCTTGGGGTTCAGAAATTTGTTGGAGAAATGTTGTAAATGCTTTATATGCTGCTTCCTCAGCCCTTCGTAAAACCGAAAGATTCTGTCTCTGAAAGTTGAGCGTACGCCCCTCCGACTGTGAAATCGCTGCCTCACTGATGTAAAGTTCTGTTTGGACATCAACGTCTACAGTGCTATTTAGACTACTGGGAATATGGAGACGCTGCACCGATTCTTCAGTGGTTTTGAGGACAAAAGGTAACATAGCAATCCGTTTTACACCGTAAACTTATAGATACAGCAATTGTAACACATCCCGTTTTTCTGTTCAACCCAAAATCCTTATCTACATTTTATTTGTATCTTCTGCTGCTATGTGCTATACTATTTATAGGCGTTACGCCAACTATATATCTTCGGTTTTCGTATGTCCCTGATGCATACCAAGCTTTATTCCATTGAACTGAAATTAAGAAAGGACACAGATTATGTCAGGACACTCTAAATGGTCAACAATTAAACATAAAAAGGCGGCAAACGATTCTAAACGTGGCAAACTTTTTTCCCGGTTAATTAAGGAAATTACGGCTGCCGCACGTCTTGGTGGTGGAGATGTTGATATGAATCCCCGCCTTCGTACCGCAATTTCAACAGCAAAGTCAAGTAACCTTCCTAATGATAACATTGAAAAGGCGATTCTTCGTGGCACTGGCGAGCTTGAAGGAGAATCTTTAGAAGAAGTCGTCTATGAAGGATACGGGCCCGGCGGTGTCGCGCTCATAATAGAGGTGATAACTGACAACCGTAATCGTACCATTGCCGCCGTTCGACATGCGCTGAGCAAGTTTGATGGTAGAATCGGTGAACGCGGATGTGTCGCATGGGGATTTGATAAATGCGGACTCATCGTTGTTGATGCAGATAGCATTGATGAAGAAGAGTTGTTTATGGTCGCTGCAGATGCTGGTGCTGAAGATTTAACACCCTTGGAAGGGACTATTGAAATTATCACACCATTCGAACAGTTTGATAACGTCGTCACTGCTATTCAATCCACTGACGCAACCATTCAATTAGCAGAAATCAGCATGATTCCTCAAAATACCGTTAAACTTGAAGGTAAAGAGGCAGAACGTATGCTACGACTCATGGGGACGTTGGACGAACTGGACGACGTGCAGAAAGTTTACGCTAACTTTGACATTCCAGACGATATCCTTGAAGCAGCAGCGTAATTACAGGATCCATTGTTAATGATTATTCTTGGGATTGACCCCGGTATTGCAAATACAGGTTACGGTATCGTTCAATCCAACGCAAGCCGCGTCCAACCACTTCACTTCGGAAATATCCAAACCAGCTCAAAAACTGTATCAGAGAAACGTTTAAAAAAAATATATGATACTGTAACCGAATTGATTGCCCAGTTTGACGTAGAATCCGTAGTACTTGAAGATGTTTTCTTCAACAAAAACGTTAGCAGTGCGTTTAGCGTTGGCGAAGTAAAAGGGATAGTAAAATTGGCAGCGGTGAACATAGGAACTCCTGTGGCAACCTATACACCATTACAAGTTAAACAATCTGTCGTTGGGTACGGGAAAGCAACAAAGATTCAGGTACAAAGAATGGTTCAGGCACTACTTAAACTTAAAGAATTACCACAACCCGACCACGCTGCTGATGCTTTAGCTGTCGCAATTTGTCACGCCCGTTCCCACAAAATGATCCAACTGCGACAAAAATATGAAAAGTAGATTTCACTAAACGCTGAAAGGAAACACATCAGCATGATTGCTCATGTAAAAGGAACGCTTGCCTATATAGGTACAAAAGAGGTAGTCGTAGATGTGAACGGTATCGGCTATTTAGTTGAAGTTGCTGAGCGAACACTCAGCGGATTACCTGCCATTGGCGAACCTGTTACGTTTTATACCTACTATAACCAAAATCGGGAAAATGAAATTAAACTTTACGGGTTCACTTCACGAGACGCTCTCAAAATGTTTGAAATGGCACTCACCGTCAAAGGCGTTGGTCCGGCACTTGCACAAAATATAGTTACAAGACTATCACCTTCACAATTCCAACAAGCTGTTCTTAAAGAAAACATGGCAATTTTAATGCGAGTCCCTCGGTTGGGTAAAGAACTCGCGCAGCTTATCGTCCTAAAGCTGAAAAGAAACATCGCCAAAATCAAATTAGAAGAAAAAGTTGACGTTGACGGCGTAGGTTCAACGCATCAAGAAGTTATTAATGTACTGGTTAACCTTGGAGCATCAGAACTTGAGGCTGAACAAGCGGTAGAAAAGGCGCAAGAATCTCTTGGTGAGAATGCTGAGCGTGATGCGCTGGTGAAGGAAGCACTCCGATATATCCGAAATTAATCTTTTTATTATCACAGATAATGTGAATTTTGCTAAAATGCAAAACACACTTTAAAACGAAACTGTTATGAACATCCTTATGTCAGGACAACAAAATGGATAAATTTGATATTCATGATAATAGTGAAGATGATTTTGGGTACAGCCTACGTCCAGAAACTTTAGATGAATTTATCGGACAAGAAAAAGCCAAAGAACAGCTTCGTATCCACATTGACGCTGTAAAAAGTAGACGTGCTGCAAAAAGTAAGCGTACTGTAAAAAGTAAGGATTATGTGTTAGAACATGTCCTCCTCGTAGGTCCCCCAGGGTTAGGTAAAACCACGCTTGCCAAAATCATTGCTAATGAATTCGGAACGAATTTCAAACAGACAATCGGTCCGGCACTGGAACGTCTTGACCTCGCCTCAACATTGACCAGTCTTGAAGAAGGTGATATTTTATTTATTGACGAAATCCACCGAATGAAAAGGATAAGCCAAGAATCACTGTACCCTGTCCTTGAAGAATTTGAACTCGATCTGGCTATTGGTCAAGGACCCGGCTCAGATGTTGTACAAGTTGACATTGCACCTTTCACTCTGGTGGGTGCAACAACGCGTGAAGGCATGCTTGAAGGGCCTTTTCGCACCAGAATCGGAATTTACATACATCTTGATTACTACACACCTGAAGATATCCAGCAAGTCATCCGTATCAACAGTGCAAAACTCAATATTAAAATAGAAGAAGACGCAGAATACGCTTTAGCACTGCGCGCACGCGGCACTATGCGAATTGCTAATAAACTCCTTGCTAACGTCAGAGACTATGCCCAAGTTAAAAGTGGTGGTGTTTTGACGCTTGATGTTGTAGAGGAAGCATTGGAATTCTTCGGTATTGATGAAAGAGGTTTTAACGCTCAAGATTATACTTACTTTCGTGTATTGATTCAGAATTTCAATGGTCGTGCTGGGCGTAAAGCACTCGCTATCGCACTCAGCGAAGATGAACGAACAATAGAAGAAGTTTATGAACCCCATTATATTAAAGAGGGATTCCTGAAACCTACACCGAGCGGACGTGTCGCAACTGAAGCAGCTTATGAATACTTCGGATATCCGATAAGCAAACATCCAACGCTTTTTGACTTATGACCTTTCTCAAATTTTCACATTTCATTCCGATTATCTCCTTATTCTTTATTGCAAAATATGAAACTCGCAGATTTTGATTATGAACTACCACCAGAACGCATTGCACAAATACCGTTAAAGCATCGTGACGCGTCACGACTCTTGGTTATTGATCGAAACACACGGGAGTTTCATCATACACAATTTTCACAGATAGGAGAATTTTTACCAAACCGCTCACTGTTAGTTTTGAACGACACAAAGGTGATCCCCGCGAGGTTAATCGGAAACAAAAGAGAGACTGGTGGAAAAATTGAATTACTTCTTATTCAAGAAAAGGAACAGGACACATGGGAAGTCCTCGCGAAACCTCGTAGAAGCCTGAGAGTGGGAACGAAGTTAGTATTCGGTGATGGTATTTTGAAGGGAAAAGTCTTAGATAAACCTGACACAGGAAATTGCATCGTCCATTTTACCTATAATGCAACATTTTCAGAAGTTATTGCTGAAATAGGGATGACACCTTTGCCGCCTTATATTCGCCGTTCACCGAACGAAGAAGATAAGATGCGCTATCAGTCGGTTTATGCTTCTACAGAAGGTGCAATTGCCGCGCCAACAGCAGGCTTGCACTTTACGCCAGAGTTGCTTGAAGAATTGAGAGGCAATGGTATACAAACGGTAATGCTAACGCTGCACGTGGGAATAGGGACATTTCAACCGGTTAAGGTAGAGAACGTCCAAACCCACAAGATGCATGCTGAATTTATACGCCTTGCTGAGACAGAAGCAAAACAAATTCGCAAGGCACGCGAAGCGGGTACAAAAATTGTTGCTATCGGCACAACGGTAGTAAGGGCACTCGAAACCGCTGGTGCGGACAGAACAATAAAACCTTTTAGTGGGTATAGTGAACTTTTTATTTATCCCGGTTATCAATTTAATATCGTAGATGTATTGCTTACCAATTTTCATCTACCCAAATCAACATTACTAATGCTTGTAAGTGCCTTCGCTGACAGAATTTTAATACAGAAAGCTTATGAGGAAGCACTGTTACATGAATACCGATTTTTCAGTTACGGCGATGCAATGCTAATTCTATAAAAACAGAAGGAGAAATATTATGGCTGAAGGTGGCTCTTTAATGAGTTTGCTTTTTATGATTGTCCCTCTGATACTTATCATGTATTTTCTGATGTTTCGCCCCGAACAGAAGAGACGAAAAAAGCATCAGAATATGCTTGAGAATCTATCAAAGGGCGATGAGATCGTAACCAATGGTGGGTTGCACGGGAAAATTCTCGGTCTCAACAACGATAAGAAGTTTATTTTACTCTCTATCGGTGAAATAAACAATCAGGAGGTTAAAGTTCAAATATCGCTAAGTGCTGTTGCCTTTCTCAAAAAAGGTGGAGAACTTATTGAAGGGGAGTAGAATGTGTTATCAATAGCTGATAGCACTCACCTTCGTAGGTTATCAAACGCGCGCGGGTTTTTTCTGGCAACACAAGTAGATCATTGTTGTGCAGAACGATTCGCGCTGTTTTCTTTGCAGAATCAATAATTTTTAACGTTGCGGCCCCTTTTTCGCCCTTGAATCGATAGAAACAGATCGCTTCTCCAATCATTTCAACCGAACTGTTGTTTTCTATGATGCGAAGTTGGTAATCTACCTGAGTTTTTATCTTCTCTGCTTCTAAAATGATGGCTGCTGTATCTTTGTGTGATGATGTCTTACAAATTGCTATCTCAACCTTGTCCGACTGAGTAAGAACTTCATAAGTCGTGTGGTGCGGAATATAGGCAACACATGCATCTCCATCAAAAACATCTGCGCGCTCACCTAAAATCCCATTCGCCTTGTTACCGTTATGACCTACCAATAGCGTGCATTGCCCTTCTAATGCAATCAAGCCTACTTCACAATCATCAGAGTGATCAAAAAATGTTGATTCGGGGGCAAGATTGAGAATGCCGAACTGCAGATTTGTGATGTCTAACTCGCCAGGGTTTATTAGGTGAGTGTATCCTTCAGCAGTTGAATAATGCTTAGACATTGGCATCAGATTCAAATTCCATTAATTGTTCAACAAGACTCGCCAATGGAAGTCCGACAACGTTGAAATAACACCCTTCAATCCGTTTCACAAACGCTGCCCCGCGCCCTTGAATTCCGTACGCTCCGGCTTTATCCGCAGCTTCTCCACTGTCAATATAGGCAACAATCTCTGAATGGCAAAGTTCTCTAAATTGGACGTTTGTCACTTCTACCCAGGTTTTTTCTCTTTGTAATTTAGCATCAATTACTGCGACACCGGTTACGACTTTATGGCAGGTGCCACTAAGGCGAGTCAACATTTCCTGAGCATGTATCGTGTTCTTCGGTTTGCCAAGGAGTTCATTTTCCAATGAAACCAAAGTGTCAGCACCAATAACAATCCCTTCGGTATGGTACTCTGCCACTGATCTTGCTTTCTGGAGAGCAAGTTCTTGGGTCACTACTTCAGAGGTTGCATTTTTGTTTGATGTAATTTCTGGTATGTTGCTGGGGAATATCTCAAATTTCAACCCAATTTGAGATAATAGATCGGCGCGGCGCGGGGAAGCAGAAGCTAAGATGAGCCGTGGAAACTTCAACATAGACATGGTACTGTTATTTTAGGCAATACCATTGAGCGCTGTTTCTATCCTGAATCTGCAATAGTTCCGCGTCTATTAATTCAGTGATGCCTTTATCAATCTCTGTTTTTGAAAATCCGACTTTTGAGAGAAGCTCATCGCGATTCGGTGTTTGGAACCACTCTGATTTTTCAAGAGAATCTGATTTTCCTCGAAAAACTTCCAGAGCACTATAAAGCCGCAAAGTTTTTGCAGAAAGTCCAACGAGTGGGTTTATATTAGCGTAGAATTCAACTGATTGTGTTTGCATTTTTCCGCCCTCAATAACTATAGATTACCTGGTACATTAGTAATAACGCCTTTATCAAAAAATTGGTTACAAAAATATAACTTTGTACAGAATATTTGCCAATTCTGTATTGTAGTTGCACAATTCACGCGTCCTTACATTTTGTAGGAGCGACCTCCTGGTCGTGACATATTTCCTAATCCACGGAATCTACGTAATCCGACAAATCTGAGATTCAAACAATTACCAATTACTTACACCTCATCTTAAAATCGGACTTGACAAAAATGTTTGCATAGGGTAAAGTATCACAAATCCTGATATTGGCAAATGGAGAGTAAAGATGTCAGAGCGTTTAGCAATAGATGGGGGAACACCTATTATCGCGGAACCGATTCCAGGGGGAATGCACGGACCGAGTGTCATAGACGAACGTGAAATTGATGCTGTTACAGAAGTCCTACGAAGTGGAAAACTCTTTAGATTTGTTGAAAATTCTAATGTAGCCGCCTTTGAGCAAGAAGCGGCAGCACGTCTCGGTGTCAACCATGCTTTGATGGTGAATTCCGGCACATCGGCTATCATCTGTGCACTCACAGGCGTAGGCATTGGTCCGGGTGATGAAGTTATTTTACCCGGCTATACCTTTATCGCAACTGCAGCTGCTATCGTCGGCGTTGGGGCGATTCCCGTCATTGCAGAAATCGACGATTCGCTGGGATTGGATCCAGCTGATGTAGAACAGAAAATAACACCACACACCAAAGCAATTTTACCTGTTCACATGCAGGGTGTGCCGTGTCGTCTTGAAGCAATTCTGGAGATCGCACAAAAGCACAATCTCAAAGTTGTTGAAGATTGTTGCCAATGTGTAGGCGGACAGTATAAAGGGAAATATGCTGGTACTTGGGGCGATGCAGGTGCATGGAGTTTAAACTACTTCAAGATAATTACGTGTGGGGAAGGTGGTTTAGTGTTTTCTGATGATTACGACACTTATGAACGTGCCGCGTTTGCTTCTGAACCCGGTCTCCCAATGTGGATGAGCGATTCCGAATGGCAAAACAAACCATTCTCTTGTCAAACCTATCGACCTGGCGAAATTTTAGGCGCTATTGCACGCGTGCAGCTCTCAAAACTGGATGATATTCTGGGACATACGCGTCAGCTTAAAAAGGCGTTTATTGCTGAACTCTCTGAAAACCCAAAAGGGTACATACGCCAACATGTAGATGATCCAAGCGGAGAGTGTGGCATTAGTGCCGCGATTATCGTGCGCGACGTAGAACTCGCCAAAAAGTATACCGAGGCACTCAGAGCAGAAGGATTAGGTGCAGGCACCGCCTATAACGAAGGTTTCCCTGACAGACATATTTTTACCTATTGGGATTCCATTCTGTTTAAGCATTCACCGAACGAGGCAGGTTACCCGTGGAGTGACCCGCGATACAAAGGAAATGTTGAATATTCGCGGGAAATGTGTCCAGAAACGCTTTCTATTCTCGGTCGTGCGTTAAGGTTTGGGTTTAACGTAAATATGCAGGAGGATCATACACGGTTAATGGCAGCCGCTATCAATAAAGTTGACGATGCCCTGGGATAAAACAGCGTTCAAGTTGAGCCTCTAAGCATTATTGGATAGAGGTTGAGATAATATCAGTGCGTCTTGAGATTTCAACAAATCCTAACTTTTGTGCAGTCCGAAGCGAAGCAACGTTTTCTGCACCGCAACTCCAGACAGGAACCTTGCCAATAGCCTGAATCTGTTGTGCAACGAGAGATGCAGCTGAGGTAGCATAGCCCTTTCCTCGCCATTCCTCTAATGTGAATATACTTATACCACCATGCAAATCCGTGTGGGCATAAGTACGGGCAATAGAGACAATGCTATCGTTCACAATTGCAGCAGCAACGAGACCATCTGTTAATACCTCTTGAGGTGTTTGAAAAGAGTATCCCTGAACTCCCGCTGAAGCCTTTGCTAAATGTTCTACATCTGCCAAAGTTAATAATCGAACCTCCTCATTAGAATAAGGACAAACGGGCTTTAATAGAGCTTGATGGATTTCAACATTATACTTAATAGATATGCCTGTTTTTGCTGTTAAATATTGCCCAAGGGTTTCGGCATATACTGGGTCAACGTTGATAATGAGACGTTCCAAACCTGTCTGAAATTCTAACAAATGCCACAAAGCATCTACGTTTGTAGCAAAGCAGAACGCATCATCATCATAAAACGTATCAATAACTAAAGCAGCGGTTATGTGTGGAAGATCACCGAAGACATAAGCACGACACATCCCCTGTTTCAGACAGTCTAAAACATTCAACGTTCTCGGCGTATCACCGATAACATCTGCTAAAATAAGACATTCTTCAGGTGTTAGTTTTTCCATTGTTTTGATGAAAGGATTATTTGTGAATGAAGATTACGATTTTGGGTTCAGGTACTTCAACAGGTGTACCTGAGTATAAATGTGAGTGCGAAACTTGTCAAGATTCTATGCAGGTTGGGTCAAAAAACTATCGCACGCGTTCGTCTGTACATATTGAAAAGGATGGAAAACATCTCCAATTTGACCTCGGTCCAAACTTCATGGATCAAATTAATCGGAATAAGATTGAATGGATAGATGCAGTCATCTTTACGCACTGCCATGCAGACCATATCAGTGGAACAAACGACATCGTAATGCCGTGCCGAAAACAGCGGATGGATATGCCTATCTACGGTCCCGAACAGACAATTGAGATTCTGCAACGCAACTTTTATTATATGTTTACCAAAGAAACGTTCCAAGGCGGCGGTGTAGGACACTTACTACCGAACGTTGTTGATGGCAGGTTCCAATTGCACGGTTTTGACATCACACCTATTCCAGTAGAACATGGAAACGTTGACACATACGGCTATCGAATTGACAACTTCGGGTACATACCAGATATAAAACTATTACCAGAAACATCGCAAGCATTGCTGGAGGGGATAGAGGTTTTAGTAATTGATGCCTTAAGTTTCAACCCGGGACATCCAACGCATCAATCGGTTGGACAGGCATTGGAGATTAGTGCAGCCTTACAACCGAAAGAGACCTATTTTACGCATATTATGCACCGACTTGACCATCGGTATTTCAAGGAGCAGTGCGCGGAGCAGAACATTGAACTCCCCGATAACGCCTACCTCGCCTATGATGGACAAGTGATTATGTTGTAATACCAAATTAACGGGATTTGTTTCATTTTTCTGGGTAGACAGCGCGCTTACATGAGGATTAAAAATATATTTCGGTAATTTCTAACGATAGACATCTTGTTTTATCTTTTTCTTGTGTGAGGTTCATTATCTTGTTGTCTGAATCACGGAAGGCACGGAGTTCACGGAAGTCCTTTCTATTCATTTATGTTTCTTCTCAGCAGAAATAGTAATGAAACGGAAATGCTTCTGCGTCTTCCGCGTTCTCTGCGCCTTCCGTGATTCAGACAGAAAAGGGATATCAAAGCGCGCCTACAAGTTGAAGCAAGTTAATTGAGGGGTGTGCATAAATAATTCCGATGTTATAGTAAAACCTATAATTAATGGGACACTTCTATTGTCTATTATCTTTCCAAGACAAGTTTATCAAAGTGTCCCAATAATTTCAAAGTTCACTATAAATATGTGCTTAAAGGTAGTCCGCACACGCCGTGGGTTTCCGTCCACAAGTTCAAAGAGGCGCAGCATGCCACACGGCGTTGATTTGGCGCATGCTGCGTTGATTTGGCAGTGAATTGCGCGACTACAAACGGCATTTCTATAAATCAAGCGGCGCCTGGCGTCTGTCCCTGTCTGTGTTGATGCGCCAAATATTTATGCATACTCCTCAGTTAATTTGGTATAATTAGTTTGCAGTTATCGGTTAAAGCAATCAACACCGAATACCGTAAGCGGATTCGGTGTTGATTTTTGGCAAACGAAAATCGTTTCAGCAATTACAGTAATATCTATTCTTTATCTTCCCCAACCCATCTGCGGTCTTTGTCGCCGTTGTAGGATGACTCGGTCACCCTCAGTGATTCCGCTTTTGACGATTACAACTGTTTCGTTTTGCATGCCAGTTTCAATAGGTGTTTCAATGCCTTTGCCGCCGTTGTCTAACATGACAAACTTTCCTTTTGAAACACTTACCTGCGCTTGAACGCCATCAGCTTTCTTTTCATCATTGACTAAGAGTGAGACAGTTGCGGGCCCGGGGATAATACCGCGTTGCGAAGCATCCAAGGCGATTGTAACGCTACCATTTCCAACGCTTTCAACGGTTCCGTTAAATGTTTTCTCACTGATAGTCTGCATAGCAACCGGTTTTCCTACTTTGAAAGGTGACGTGTTTCCTACCTGAGCGACAACGGTAGCAGAATTCTTGTTAATTACAGCATCAATGGGGATCAACAATACGTTCTTTTCTTCGTAAGTAATGATGTCAACATCGGCACTCATTCCAGGGCGGATGTCATGAGCTGTATCAACTACCTCTATCATCACCTCAAACGAGATAATGTTATCTTGCTGTCGACCACTTTGGGAAATCTCATACACCTGACCGTTAAACCTTTTTGTTTGAAAGGCATCAATCTTGATATCTGCAGCTTGACCCTCATCAAGCCGTTCCATATCAACTTCGTTGATAAAGGTTTTGACAACCATTTTTGATAGGTCCGCAATGGTCATAATCGGTGGACTCTGCGAAAAAGCTGAACGTCCAGATGTTACAATCTCACCCTGTTCTATCTCAAGTTGCGTAACAGTGCCGGACATAGGTGCTTTAATTACCGTCCAAGCAAGTCGTTCATCCTGATTCTTCAAGCTACTTTGCCGGCGAAGGAGATTGGCATCGGAACTGACTCTGGATTGTTCCGTCAACAATTTCTCATTATTAATTGTTAATTGAAGTTCCTGCAACTGTGTTTCGGCATTATCCAAACGAATTTGACTCTCCTCTTCCGCCTTAGCGCGCGTTTTTTTAAGGTGTCCAAGGTTTAATTCTTGGTATTGCAACTGTGCTTCACGCGTCTTAATAGCTGTTTTACGTGCTTGAATGGTACGCTCTTGTGATTTGATGGTTTGTTTCTGCGATTCCACCCGTTTAGTCGCATTTTTGTATTGTGAGTCTGAACTGGCATGCCGAGATTCAGCGTCTTCTAACGTCTTTTTGGAAACCAATTCTTCCTCAAAAAGGGATTTATTTCTTTCAAATTCTGACAAGGCAGTGTCCAATGCAACCTTTGCAGATTCAAGCGATGTTTCATATTCTGCAAGTGATAACTTCGCTTGCTCAAGTGAAATTCCTGCCTGCTCCAAAGCAATCTTATCTTGTTCTAACGAATTCTTTGTTGCCTGGATGTCGGTTTCAGCTGAGCTTATCCGTGTTAACGATTCCGCTTTGGTTGTTTCAAGACTGGCTTCAGCGATTTTAACAGCAGCTTTTTTCTGCGTAAGATCGCTGTTTAAACGTTCTTTTTTGAGTTCTATATTTAATTCTGACTGCATTAACTGTGCTTCAGCTGCTTTAACATCCGCCTGAGCCTGTTTCTGTTCCTCTACATATATTTTGGGGTCAAGCTCAACCAAAATATCGCCTTCTTCAACGGGATCGCCATCATTGACGTGGAGTCTAACGACTTCCCCTTCAACGTTGGATTTTACTTCTACATCAATGAGTGGTTCTAAATTGCCGGTCGCTCTGATAGTCATTCGGAAATCACCGAGTTTGACAATCTCAATTTTGGGTGCAAGTGCTGGGTCAACTCCGTTTTTGCCACGACTAAGTACAACCCATCCTACCGCCCCAATAAGAACGACAATGATAGCAACAGTAATAATTAACTTTTTCAAAACCTATTCCTCCTATAATGTTTGGAAGGTGTATAACAAACGGACACCCCGAAAATATAAACTGTCTGAAATCCATAGTCCTATCTGTCCGTATGTTTAACCATTCATAATGATCTAATCCGTTCTAAGTGCTTCAACAGGTGTGAGTTTTGCCGCCTTGTGTGCAGGGTAAAGCCCAAAAAACACGCCAATAGCGACAGATACAAGCAAAGCAATGAACATTGTTTCAAATGAAATAACTGAAGGCCAGTTACTGCCTTCCCACACAAACTTGGAAATGAGTGCAGCAGTGCCTTGCCCCATAAAAACACCTAAAATTGACCCAAGAATTCCTCCCATTAAAGTTAGAACGGATGCCTCAATCAAGAATTGCGTTATGATGTCGTTGAAGGTTGCGCCGAGTGCTTTACGCAGTCCAATTTCTTTCGTGCGGTCAGTTACGGATACGAGCATGATATTCATCACACCGATACCTGCAACCATCAAAGCAATCCCCGCTATACCGCCCATTAAGGCTTTCATGACTAAACCAACTTTATTGGCAGTTGCCAATTCCTCTTCGGCCGTCCAATAGTTATATTCCTCGCCTGTGTTGTTGTGTATTCTACCTAAAATCTGTTTTGAATCCGATATTGCAAGCGGAATTGTGTCTATGTCTACAGCTTCGACGCGAATCCGTTCAACATCTTGGCGCCCTTTAAAACGTTCTTGGAGTGTAGTTATCGGAATGATGAACCTATCATCCCAACCGGTAGTGTCCATGGCATCGCCCTTCTCTTCCATCACACCGATGACCTTAAGGCGCACCTCATATAGTCCACTCTTACCCCGCCAATAAGTAGGTCGAGAAGCTTTTATCTCTTTCCCAACCGGGTCTTGATTGAGAAATACCTCTTCCGCAATTTTAGAACCGATCACAGCAACGCTGCTGGCAGCTTCTACCTCATCCGCGTTGAAAAATCTACCGCTTGAGGTGTACCAGTTGTGCGAACGATCATACCCAGCTGTTGACGCAACAATTCGGGATTCTTTCTTACGTCCTTTGTAGCTCACGCTCCAGCCTGGCATATCATCTTCTGCAACCACATCAACGATACCGCGTGCATTCTTTAAGATTTCAAAAGCATCATCTGTTTCCAAATGCTCAGCGCGGTTTCTACGCCAACGACTCCTGCCTCTGACAGCTTCACCTGCTGCTCGACTTAATGTACCTGATTGCTTATCCCAATCATCTTTATAGATTTCAACAATCTTTGTGCCGCCAGTCCGTTCAATCTCTCGTAATACCATAGCCGCGGAACCGTCACCAACAGACACCATACTGACGACAGAACCAACGCCGACAATTATTCCTAAAATTGTCAGGCTGGAGCGGAGCGGGTTTCGTCGCAAACTGGTGATGCCTAAAATAACACATTCAAATAAGTTCATTTAGACCTCCTCTTACTCAGTGCGGAGTGCTTCTATCGGGGAAAGGGCGGACGCTTTTAGTGCAGGATAGAGTCCAAAAGAGATACCAATCAACGCAGAAAATGAGACGGAAATAATAACCCACTGCATAGAGATGACTGAGGGCCAATCCGGCACCATCTTGACGATCTTCACAGCAAGAAGTGCCATACCTTCGCCTGCGAGATAACCTATCCCAACACCGATAGCACCACCTATAATGCACATCACAATTGACTCTATAAGAAACTGTAGCATAATATCTAAGCGTTTAGCGCCAAGTGCTTTCCGAAGACCGATTTCACGCGTGCGTTCACTAACTGCTACCAACATCATATTCATTATTCCAATACCACCGACAAGCAGCGAAAAACCTGCAATGCTACCCAATGCAATTTTTATCACTTTACTAATTTTATCTAACTGCGCCATACCTTCACGCATATCTCTGAGACTGAAGAAATCATCCTGATTCTTATGGCGTGTTCTCATGACTGCTTTCACCTCTTCTATTGCTTTCGGAACATCGTCAACGGTGTTGGCGTGAACAGATAACATTACAATGTGATCGTTACCGGTAAAACGCTCTTGTGCCGTTGTGATGGGGATGAAAACCATATCGTCAAGGTTCCATCCGAATCGAAGACTTCTGCCACGGCCTTCCATCGTTCCCACTACGGTAAAACGTTCAGCGATCCGGACATGATCCCCTCTGCCATATCTATCAAATCTGCCTCCACCTCTACCGATTTTGATTTCCTCGTTCATAGGAGATCTGTTACCGAATAGGTTAAATGCAACCTCAGTGCCTAAAACACAAACTTTCGCTTTGTTTTCAATATCCTCATCGGAAATAAAACGTCCTTCCTGAATTTTCCAGTCCATCGCTTCCGAAAATGAGGAATTAACACCATTATAACCGCTGCGAGTTTCAGACCCATCATTAGTTTGAATCTGGACACCCCGCCATTCTGGAATTCTGGGGACAACAACCTTCACCGATGGACATTCCGCCTCAATAGCTAATACGTCTTCGTACTTGAAATATTCGTTGCTACGGTTCGGCATCCAACGACTTCCAACTCGCTTGTAGCTGCTGCGATACATTGTGAATTGGTTGACACCACCCAGTTTTTGTGCATCTTGTAACACAATTTCTTTAGCACCATCGCCTATTGAGATCATCGCAAGCACAGAGGCAACACCGATGATAATACCAAGCATTGTTAGCAACGATCGCAGTTTATTGCTACGAATTGCAGAAACCCCAACGGATAATCCCTCAAATATGCGCATTTCTTGTCTCCAAAGACTTATAAAAAGATTAAACTTTCATGCCTTGTAATTTAGACAGAAAAAAGCAGATAAGGTTCGGACAATTAGAAAAAGGTGAGAATACTATCTCCTTCCTTATTTGCCAAGAGTTTAATGATGTTATTTGGAACACAATTATGCTATTTTTGACGTTTTAATTAGAAAAAAGGTTTATTGTAAAGTGAATGTGATTAAATTGTGTATAAAACTTATTTGACAAAATTCAACGAAAACTGGTATAATGTGATATAGTGATAATTTGTTTAACTTAAATCGGGGAGCAGGATGAATACTATTGGTCAGAGTTTTGGTGGAAACTGGACAGAGCAAAAGTTGGATTGTGTGCGGAAATATCTGAAAGCTTACACAACGATTATGAATAAGCAGCCATTTAAATTTGCTTATATAGATGCCTTTGCAGGAACTGGCTATCGTGAACTCATGCTTGATGAAGATGAAAGTGAAACATTATTTCCAGAACTTGACTCTCAAGAGGTAATCAACTTTCGGCAAGGTTCGGCACGTAATGCTCTGGAAGCAGAACCGCCGTTTGAGAAATATATTTTTATAGAAGAAGATAAGGAAAATTACTCCGAACTGGAAAAACTCACCGAAGAATTCTCTAAAAAAAATATTGAGTGTAGACGTACGGATGCAAATGAATATTTGACTGATGTTTGTAATAAGAATTGGGAACAACATCGGGCGTTAGTATTTCTCGATCCATTTGGTATGCAGGTAGAATGGAAGACAATAAAATTAATTGCCGACACACAGGCTATTGATTTATGGTTACTTTTCCCAATTGGCACCGTCAACAGGTTGCTAAAAAGGAATAGTGATATTCGTCAGTCTATACGGGAAAAACTAAACCAATTTTTGGGTGAAGAAGGTTGGTATAAGGTGTTCTACAAACTGGCTTATGAAAATTCACTATTTGGTGAAGTTGAGCGATGGGAAAAAGTTGGTAATATATTTACAGAAATTGAACAATACTTCATGAAGCGACTACAAGGAATTTTTGCCGGTATAGCAACTAATCCGCTTTCTCTACGTAATTCAAAAAATGTTCCATTGTACCTGTTGTGTTTTGCAGCTGGGAATCCAAAAGGTGCCCCAATTGCAGTTAAAATTGCAGAAGACATCCTTTTAAAAGAGTTGTGCCAAGGATCCTCATTACAACAGTTAGATTAGAATTTCCATAAGGAGCAATAAATGGCAACCTTATCTTCAAAAATCGAATGGACTGAATCTACTTGGAACCCTGTGCGCGGCTGTACTCGTGTATCTGAAGGGTGTAGGTTTTGTTACGCTGAACGCATTGCAGCACGGTTTTCTGGTAAAGGCTTGGCTTACGAAGGTTTTGCAAAAAACACTAAAGCTGGACCACAATGGACACATAAAGTTGACCCTATTCGCGCTTTACTTAATGAACCATTAAAATGGAAAAAACCCCGCCGAATTTTTGTTAACTCTATGAGTGATCTGTTCCATGAAGAGATCAAATTGGATTATATTCAAGAAGTTTTTTCTGTGATGGAAGAGGCGAGTTGGCATAAATTCCAAGTTTTGACAAAACGAGCATGGCGGCTTTTGGAATATAGTCCGAAGTTGCCGTGGCCTTCGAACGTTTGGATGGGGGTTAGCGTTGAGGATAACCGCGTGATGGATCGGATTGACGATTTACGTCAAACGGGTGCGAAAATTAAATTTCTTTCGCTTGAACCACTTATTGGTCCTCTCCCGCATTTGGATTTGAGTGGTATAGATTGGGTTATCGTGGGTGGAGAGTCTGGTCCCGGTGCCCGCGAAATGAAGGAGGAATGGGTTGTTGACATCAAAGACCAGTGTGAAAAAGAAAATGTGTTATTTTTCTTTAAACAGTGGGGTGGCACGCGCAAATCAAAAACGGGTAGAGAGTTGGATGGACAAACTTATGACGAAATGCCAGGATAAGGAATTTATTCAGTACGCAATGCCTCAATAGGTGAAAGTGAAGACGCTTTTATTGCTGGATATAACCCAAAAGAGATACCGATTAACGCTGAGAACGATATTGAAATCAAAACCCATTCTGTTGAAACAACCGAGGGCCATTCAGGCACAATTTTGGCGATTTTAACAGCGAGAAGTGCCATTCCCTGCCCAGCAAAGACGCCCAGACCAATTCCTATCAGCCCTCCCAAACCACACATCACAACTGCTTCCATTAGGAATTGAATAAGAATGTCAAATCGTTTTGCGCCCAGAGCCTTCCGCAGTCCTATTTCACGCGTCCGTTCGCTGACAGCAACCAGCATCATGTTCATAATACCGATACCACCGACAAGCAGCGAAAAACCAGCAATACTACCCAACGCTATCTTAATCACTCTGCTGATTTTCTCCAACTGCGCCATACCTTCACGCATATCAAAGATTCTGATGAAATCATCTTGGTTCCTGTGCCGCTTGCGGATGACTGCTTTTACTTCTTCTATTGCCTTCGGAACATCTTCAACAGTGTTTGCATAAACGACAATATCCTGTATCCGATCATCGCCAGTAAAACGTTCTTGCGTGGTTGAAAACGGCATAAAGACAAGACCGTCGTAACTCCAACCAAATCGGAGACTTCTGCCTCTTGGTGTCATTGTTCCTACAACCGTAAAACGTTCGGTTGATCGCTTGCGGTCCCTACGGCCGTATCGGTCATAACGTCCGTCACCTTTTGCGATTTTTATTTCCTGGCCGAGCGGAGATTTATCACCGAATAAGTCAGTTGCAATCTCATCTCCAAGTACACAGACAGTCGCAGCATTTTCCACATCTTCATCAGAAATAAATCGTCCCTCTTGAATTTTCCAGTCCATTGAAGTATGATAGGTAGCATCTACACCATTATATCCAGCACGGGTTTGCGTGCCTCCTGCAGCTTCAATTAACGCACCTCTCCATTCTGGAATTCTTGGGGTCACTGCCTTCACGGACGGACATTCAGCCTCAATTGCCAACACATCGTCGTATTTCATGTACTCGTTACTACGGATTCTAACCCATTGCGATCCTACCCGTTTATACCATGTGCGATAGATAGTAAACTGGTTTGCCCCTCCCAGTTTTTGAGCATCACGCAAAACAATCTCCTTCGCACCATCACCGATTGAAATCATTGCAAGCACAGACGCAACGCCGATGATAATCCCAAGCATTGTTAGCAATGATCGCATCTTATTAGAGCGAATGGCGGTGATCCCGACAAATAGTGCCTCTATCAATTGCATTTTATTCTCCGAAAATTTTAAGATATTGACAATATATAAAAATTTTAGACACCTGATGGCAAGCGTGCTTTGTAAACATAACGATCTACAATTGCAATTAATGTGTTGAAATTCAATCTTGTTTTCAACTTTAGACGTGATTATAAAAATAGGTTTATTGGGATAGGTTCAAGGTGTGGAATATATTTGAATTCTTTTATATTGAAATTCATAATTATTTGGACATTCTGTTCTTATGCGGATTTCAAACACACGGTAAATGTCCGAGGCGACAAGTCATGGTGAATACCATACGCGTATTCGCCCAAGTGCGCTTGGCGTTGATTTGGCAATGAATAAAATGTCCAGTTATTTTTCGATTTTACTATAAACTGATAGTACTTATTCTTTTCGTAGGGCTTCAATAGGGGAAAGCATAGATGCTTTGATTGCTGGATACAATCCAAAAGATATTCCGATTGCAGCGGAAAATAATACTGAAATCAAAACCCACTGTGCAGAAACAACTGCAGGCCATTCAGGCACAATTTTAGCGATCTTAACTGCGATAACTGACATGCTTTCACCAACGAAAATACCTAAACCGATACCTATAATTCCGCCGACTGCACACATTGTAATTGACTCAATGAGAAATTGAAACATTATGTCAAGTGGTTTTGCGCCGAGTGCTTTCCGCAAACCGATCTCACGCGTGCGCTCTGTTACTGCAACTAACATCATGTTCATAATGCCAATACCGCCAACAAGCAATGAAAAACCTGCGATACTACCCAATGCGATTTTAATCATCTTGCTTATTTTTTCCAGCTGCCGTATGCCTTTCCGCATCTCATAGATTTTGACGAAATTGTCTTCGCCTTTATGCCGGCTGCGGATCACTTCTTTTACTTCTCGAACTGCATTAGGAACATCCTCAACAGTGTTTGCGTAGACCACGATTTCTTGAATCTTATCATCACCAGTGAAACGTTCTTGAGTGGTTGTTATCGGAAAAAAGACCATGCTATCAAAACTCCAACCGAATCGCAGACTTCTACCTCTTGGCATCATTGTGCCTACAACCGTGAACCTTTCGGTTATACGTCTACTACGCCTCTTTCCCCGATGATCATAATATCTTACACGCCGGGCCATTTTTATCTCCTGCCCAAGCGGTGATTTGTTGCCAAATAGATCGGTTGCCACCTCATCGCCAAGCACGCAAATTTTGGCTGCGTTTTTTACGTCTTCATCTGTAATAAATCGTCCATCTTGCAGTTTCCAATCCATTGCAGTTTTAAAAGATGAATCTACACCGTTATATCCAGCACGGGTTTCAGCACCACCAGGGGCTTGGATTAATATTCCTTTCCAATCTCGTATCCTTGGGGTGACATCACTCACCGTGGGACATTCCGCTTTAATGGCAAGCACATCGCCGTAGTTTAGATATTCCTTTGTGCGGATTGGGATGTTGTGTTTTCCAAGTTTTTTCTTTGACCTGCGGTATAAAGTGAACTGGTTCGCACCACCGAGTTTTTGTGCATCTTGCAGGACAATCTCTTTTGCGCCATCTCCGATAGCTATCATTGCAAGCACTGCCGCTATACCGATTATTATGCCAAGCATCGTTAGTAACGAACGCATCTTGTTGGCACGTATCGCGGCGATTCCAATGGATAGCCCTTCAATTAAACTCATATAAACTTCTCAACTTTCGCATATCATTACACAAAATACGTGTGTCATAGGTACCCACTACCTAAAGGTAGGGGCTTGTGCTTCCTTGCGACTGCGGTTTTCGCTTAGCGTCCACCGTCTT
>JAGWBU010000214.1:0-971 GCA_021295735.1 Candidatus Poribacteria bacterium
GTATACATGCGGTTGGAGTTCGGTACTGTTTGCGTATTTCTGGAGTTCTGTAAATAGATAATTCTGTGTTTCGCGATGCGCTGCTGAACCGGGTGGTCGTGGACCGAATTCACACTGCTTTTCCAATGCTGCAAAGGCGCGTTTGGCATCAAAGGCTGCATTTGCTTGGCGCGCAGTGCTTGCGCTGAGATTGGTAGTGTCTCTTAATTCCGTTTTATCGCTATCTGAATCTGGTGCGGCGCACGCGATACTAAACACACCACAATACAGATGAACTAAAAGTAGTAAGAACCACCGTTTGCTCATTTATGCTTTTCGCCTGCCTTCGAGTGCTTTCGCAAGGGTTACCTCGTCGATGTACTCCAAATCTCCACCAACAGGAATACCGTAGGCAATACGGGTGACACTGACTTCAAACGTGTCCAATTCGTGGCAAGAATTACCTCTTGCACCGGTTCGGCATTTACGGCGGAATCCTTGATACGTTGAAAAAGCCTATTAATTCCGAGTTCTTCGGGTCCGGTACCGTCTAACGGTGAGAGTACTCCGCCAAGTACATGATATAACCCTGTATAGCCGTTAGTTCTCTCAATTGCCCAAAGGTCATCCGATTCTTCAACGACACAAATTATCCGCTGGTTGCGGCGCGGACTGGTACAGATATAGCACGGATTTGTATCGGTAATCGTGCCACACACATCGCAGTAGGAGAGTTGTTGTTTTACCTGCGCGATGGCATCTGCGATTTGGGCGGTTTCAGTGTCAGGTAACTTTAGCATAAAAAACGCTAAACGTTGCGCTGTCTTCTGACCAATCGTCGGTAACTTTTGAAGTTCAGTGATAAGCTTCGCCAGCGGTTTTGGGTATTCTTGCATGGATTCTTTGTGCGAAGTGGTTGTTGGTTAAGAGGGGCACGTGATGCAATCAAAACCTCTTAACTTATAACCATTAACCATTAACCATTAACCATT
>JAGWBU010000214.1:1135-3471 GCA_021295735.1 Candidatus Poribacteria bacterium
GTGAGATGACTTCCTGTTGCCCATTGACAACAGCGGTTACCATTCCACCTCCAACAGTTGCTTCAACAGTTCGGTTTGCAAGTTCTTCTCGGATTTCCAGCATCCGCTTTTGCATTTGTTGTGCCTGTTTCATCAGGTCATTCATCTTCATAGTTGTTGTCCTATCACCAAGCGACTTTGAATCGTGTGTATGTCCCTGTTTCGTTCCTGTTTTGTCACAAACATGCTTGGTGCAATAAAAGTTTCCTTACTTAATAAGATACGCTTTCCAAATTTGGAAAGCATCGATTATTGGGTTTCCAAGACTGTGGCATCAAAAAGATCAAGCGCAGTTTTGAGCTGCGGATCGTCTTGTGCTTCAGCTTTCCGTATCATTGGTGTCTTTCGTTCCGTTTTTTCAGTCGCTTCTTGAGCAGATGCCGATTCTGGGACAGTCTCTAACGCGACCAACTCAATTTTTACAGATGTTCCGACTTCCTGCATTAGAATGTTAGATATGATTTGTTTGTCTTCGTCTGTAACCATTGAGATATGTGTGGGTGAACACGCGATTTTAACCATATTTGTGCCGTTCACTGTCGGAACAGAACTTTCTAACAAGCCGTATCTGAGCTTCATAGGCAATTTTGGTTTTAACGTTTCCCAAAATAGAGGCAGGTCTGCAAGATCGCGGGATCCCTGTGGTGTTGACGATGGGTTTGAGGCATTTGAATCCGGTGCAGCAGTCGTAGGTGAATCTGTGTAATGTATTGCGGGATCAGGTTCGGTGGAGGTAAGGATATTTTTGCTTGTACGCAGAGGGGTCTGCGGTGATGCAGTTTGCTGATCTGACGGATTTACTTCCGAAGGCGGAAATTGCCGTTGTGCAGGGACGGAAATCCCGGCGGCATCAAATTTCTGCTCTAAGGCGGACAACTTGTCAACAATTTTTTGAAGCGGGATACCCTCTTCAAGTGAATTAAGTTGGACCAGCGCGGCTTCTAACTGAATTTGTGGGTAGCCATACTGTTTTATATCGCGGTCGGTGTGCATCAAAATCTTGATGATCCGTGATAGCCGGTTGACCGACATCTGCTCCGCTTTTTGCTTGAGTTCCGACACATCTGATTTCGGACTCTGAATCAACTCACTTAAGTTGTCGTCAATTGCTAACAGGCGTAGATCTCGAAAATAGCCGATCAGTTGATCTAAGCATTGCGACAGATCTGTTCCTTGCTTCGTTAAGTCGTTTAGCGTTTTTAAACTTTTTGAAAGGTCTCTTTCTGTAATTGCTGTTGTAAGTTTTCGGAGCAGAGCACTCGAACCGAGTCCGATGATTTGTTCAACAGCGTCAGTTGTGAGATCCTTACCAGCAGATGAGACGAGACGTTCCAACAGGTTTTCAGCGTCTCGTAGACAACCTTCGGATTGACGGGTAATGAGCGTGAGTACATCCGGGTCTGCTGAGATTTCTTCTTCTTTGGCAATTAACTGTAAGCGTGTAATTATTTTTTCATCTTCTAAGTGTCGGAAATCGAAATCTTGACAGCGGGAGCTAATCGTCTTCGGGATTTTGGCGTGCTCTGTGGTAGCCATGATGAATATGACATGTGGCGGCGGTTCTTCAAGCGTTTTAAGCAGTGCGTTGAAGGCCTCTATTGAGAGCATGTGCGCTTCATCTATGATATAGATTTTATAGGGGCAAGTGGCTGGAGAGAGTTTAACGTTTTCCCGAAGGTCTCTAATCGTATCAATACCGCGATTCGATGCACCATCCATCTCCAATACATCAAGGGATCGACCTTGTGAGATGTCGTTACAGAATACGCATTGATTGCAAGGTTCCGCGGTTTGGACGGTATCAAATTCGGTTTCTTGAACACGGTTAGGACAGTTAACCGCTTTGGCAAGGATACGCGCGACGGTGGTCTTACCGGTCCCACGGGGTCCCCAAAAAAGGTAGGCATGCCCGACGCGTTCAGACAGAATCTGATTTTTTAGCGTTGTGGTAACGTGTGCCTGTCCAACAACGTCATTGAAGTTTTGGGGTCGCCATTTTTGGGCGAGAACCTCGTAAGACATTGCGTAATCCTTTCTTGTACGGCTTGAGAGTGTAAAGCAAAGACAAATTGTGCCTTATTGGCACAATTTGGGAATGAGATGTGGTCTGTCGAGATACTATGCGCAAAAAAAATGGCTATGCACCCAAAGTTGACAAGCCCCTCCAGGCGTTGCCCGCGCCGTTAGCTCAGGTCAGGCACCCTTGCGTCACACGAATAACTCATCTACCGCTGCTTCCTTCCGGACCTGACGGGGTTTAACAAGCACTCGTTGCTCAAGACCCAACCCTCAACACT
>JAGWBU010000084.1 GCA_021295735.1 Candidatus Poribacteria bacterium
GTTGAATCTCGAAAATCGGTCGGACAAGGTCTCCCTCCCACAAGAGAAAATCCAGCATTTTTTTCTTAAGTTTACACCTATGGGGTCGCTGTGCCCCGCCCCTACAATAGGAGTTGTGCGGATTTCTACAAAAACTTTACACACCCTAAAGAGGGTTTCCGTTTTGTGCGTTATGTCTTGATTTGGTAACATAAACAGTGAACCAATTTCTTATATCGACTCCCGTTTGAAAAAATTGTCCAAAGTTTAGTAACATTTAAAAATCTTGTAAAATAACAATTAATGTAATATAGTTAAACATTATGGGAAATTGTGGAAAAGAGGTATTCATAACGTTACCTTGACATTCTTTAGTTTAATGTGTTACTCTTATTTTAACAGTGGGAGGTGAGAGTCGTGCTCAAAATTCCAACCGAAAATCAGAAGGAACGTGAACTCGTCGCCACCTTGAAACTACTATCCCCGGGCACTTCTCTACGAGAAGGTATTGATTATATTATCCAAGCCAAGACGGGGGGATTGATAGTTGTTGGGGATACGCCCGAAATCCTAAATTTGACGGAAAGTGGCTTTCGGATTAATTGCCCGTATACACCGACACGCCTATCCGAGTTAGCAAAAATGGATGGTGCTATTATCCTTTCATCGGATATGAAACGGATAGTGCGTGCTAATGTCACTTTAATGTCAAACACATCTGTTGTCTCAAATGAAACTGGATTACGCCATCGTGCAGCAGAAAAATTTGCTAAGGAAACTGGGCATATAGTAATTGCTATTTCAAGGCGTCGAAATACACTTACACTATACACGAGAAATCAGCGTTATATTTTTCGTGAACGTCCAGTTCTGATCTCCGGTGCCAACCAAACCATGCTTGCACTAACCCAATACGTTAAAACCATGCAGCATGTTGTTGCCACACTAAACTGGGCAGAACTAAACGGGACAGTAACTTTATCTAATGTAATTATGGCTATTCAAGTCTGTGAACGGGTTAGACGAACAGAACACGAATTAAACCGATACCGGATCGAATTAGGCACAGAAGCACAATCCCTTCAACTCATCCCATCAGCATTATTAACAGAAATTGAAAGAGCTTTGCTCATCATTAAAGATTATTATAGAGAGGAAGAAAGAGACGAATATCAAGCATTTGAACATATTCTTGGACTTAGCGCGACTGACTTAGCTGCAGAGAGTAGTATAAGTGAAGCACTTGGCTATCCACGGGATTTTAACGACTATGTAGAAATATTAGCACCGCGCGGGTATCGAATGCTAAGCCAAATACCGCGTATTCCGATGAGTATAGTTGAAAATATCGTCCAAAACTTCAAAACGTTAGATGCAATCATCACATCAAACATTGGTGCGCTCCAAAACATTAAAGGTGTTGGAAAAACGCGCGCAACAGCAATTAAAGAGGCGCTTGTTCAAATGAAAACAGGAACATCACAACCGCAGGTTTTAGCATTACCTATTTTTGATTGGGATTAAAAAGGGGAGTCTTAATTTTGAGGGCATAGAATATACCTGCGTGATTAACAACAGTAGACATAAATATCATTCAAATTTGAAATTTATAGGATAGGAGTTTAATTATGAAACAATTTCATGTTACTTTAGAGCGGAAAATGTTATTAAAACGTTATCAGTTATTCAGTAGGGTTCTTTTTTCTTGTTTGTTCATTTTTCCGATTTTTCTTGCCGCATGTGGCGCAAAACTCGGAACAATTCAACAGCAAGATGTTGACACACAACTAACCCAAGCAGAAAAGGCGATCAAATCAGCTCGTGAAGTAAATGCGCCTTCCCTTGCTTTTGAGGAGTTTGAGCAAGCAGAAACCTATCTCGAAAAAGCAAGAGAAGCATTGGACGAAAACAATGGGGTTGACGCACTTCGATTTGCTACCCAAACTATCACTCATGCGAAAATTGCCCAGCGAAAAGCAGTGCATAACACAAAAAATGCTGAATTAAACGCTAACATCTTAGAAAAAGATGCCCTCATTGTTGAACTTAGAAAAGATATTAATACGAAAAAAACTGAAATTACAGGCTTAGAAAATGGAATCCAGCAACTTCGTGAGAATGAAACGGGACTCCAACGAACTATTCGCACACTTGAAAATGAAAAACGTGAGCTGGCGGATACTGGCAAAATCAGTGAGCGAAAAGCTACTGAGCTTAATGAGGTACTGAAATCGCTTCAAGCAAGAGTCGCGCGTTCTGAAACAGATGTCCATAATTACGGCTTGCAAGTGAAGGAACTCTCTCGGAAGCTTGAAGTTGCTGAAACGATGGCTAAATCGGCAAGTAAACAAAAACGCGCTGTAGTCGCTGAGGCTGAATCTCTCAGAAAACAGTTGCGGGAACAAGCTAAGGTTTACACTGGTATGTTGGAAAAAGCCAAGAAGCAGAATATCGCAGCTGAACATCAGGAATATATGAAAAAGACAGCAGAGCAATCACGCGAATTCTCGAAACAACTGCCAAGTAACAAATCCCCACGCACCCGTCGGACATCGCTTTCTACTGCACAAATTAATGCTGGAAAAGCAGTGCTTAGTAAATGGGAAAAAGAATGGAATAGCAAAAATGTTGATACACATCTTGCGTTCTACATCCCAAATTTTACTGTCAAAAAAATTCTTGTTCAAGAAAGCAAAGAAAATGAGAGCATCATTGACCCCAGTCAAATTGCGGCTGCCTTTCGTGAGATGAACGCACAATCTTGGGGAAAAAAAGAGAGTTTTTCTGAAGTAGAACAAGAAAGTGTCATCGGAACTTATAGTTTCAGTCGATTAGTTACGCCGGCTCAAACAGAGGATGATACCGCTTTATACGATTACTGGACCAGAGAAGTATGGTGCCATCAGGTTCAAGGTGAATGGAAAATTTATCGAGAAACTTGGCAAATTTATGAAAATATTCCCGAACTGTAAGGAGGTTTGCAGATGAACAATTTTCCAAACGCTACACAGAACACTTCTAAAATTACTTTGCCAGATTCCCTTAAATGGGGAGGAATCGTAGTTTTAATTGCTATTTTCGCTATAGGAGGCTTCCTACTCACGCGTTCCAGTGAAACGCCAGCCGGATTTTTAGCGAAATGGAAGAATGCGATTGAATCCGGGAATCTTACAGATTACCGTGCTCTCTGGTCAAAAAATGATAGAGATCGGCTTAATTCAGATTATGAGGACACCGCTCAGCTTTTTGAAGATGAAATCCAAATTGAAGTCAATATTGCTAATGCTGTAGATAAAACACGTAAGAATCCTCAAAATTCAAATTACTTGAGCATTGAAGAAATCCCTATCCTTGTGCATACCGATGGCGAGCCAGTGATTCAATTAAGAACGCTTACTATTGCCAAAACAGGACTCATTCGACAACGCTGGAAACTCATTAGAGATGAAGTCGTAAATCAAGAATTTGGTTCTGATCTCTCCGCATTTGAGGTGGTAAGTTCGGAAATTTCAGTTGCAAACGGAACGCAATCTAACAGTCCTGTTGCCCCGTTAGTTATAGAGTGGAAAAAAGCGCTTGAGTCTCAAGATGAAAAGAAGTACATCTCACTTTGGGATAAATCATCTCGACAAAAGCGAAAAACTAATTTTCAACTTGCTCGCCTGCAGCTCTCCCAAGAGGCGGATGTTGATTTAAGCCAAGCGACCTATTCCCTTGTTGCACACTCAAAAACTCGACACGTAGTTGACAATATAAGTGTTACAATCCGTAGCGGTAGCACAATCATAGAAACACAATCCCGTACGCTAACGATTGAGAAGAAAGGTTTCTTTTTTAGACGCTGGAAGCTTATTAATGATGCGGTCGGAGGCGATGGTATTACAGATCAGCCTATTTCCCAACACGACCAACCGGATGTTGACGCTATGTCAGAAGAAGCCGCCTCAGGTATCTACAACGGTGATGCGCCAATTGATACACAACTCAAAGTAAGCCAGATTCTCGGTAAATGGCAGAGATCATGGGAAGAGAAAGACCTTGATACCTATATGTCTATCTATGCCGAAAGAGCGCTCATCACCCGCGTCACCGTGCGAGATGGAAAGGAGACACCTATCTATTTGAGAAAAAAACAACTCCGACAGAAAATGAAGCAGTTAAATCAACGTTACTCCGATATTCAGGTTAAGATATCTAATCTGGAGATTAACGGGGATCGGGCTGTCGCTGACACTACATTTTTGCAAGAATTCAAGGGGACACCTGCATCGGGCAGTCGTCCAGCATATTCCGATTTTGGTACCAAAAAATTGATCCTAATGATTGATCCTGCTGATGGATATTGGAAAATATATGCCGAAACGTGGAGTCGTTACGAGGATGTTCCTAAATATCCCCAAAACTAAAATCTATTTAACAATGAATTAGATGGTAGAAACGGATATTTGCTATTCCCGGTAGGAACAATGTCTAATCAACACAAATGCACACTGAATACCGAACCAAACGAAAGATAGAATTTGCCGATACGGATATGGCAGGTATCGTCCATTTTTCGCGATTTTTTATCTTCATGGAGGCTGCAGAACACGAATTTCTACGCAGTTTAGGAACCACTGTCGCCACTGAATGGAATGGAGATAAAATTGGGTGGCCTCGACTTACCGCCTCCTGTGAATATCTTAGCCCACTACGATTTGAAGATGAAGTGGACATCCGACTTTGGGTGTCTAAAAAAGGGACAAAGTCACTCACATATCAATTTCACTTTACCCACGAAGGTAAAGATATTGCGCGCGGACAACTCACGACAGTCTGTTGTATTACAAATCCGGGTGAAAAAATACGCGCCATTCCCATCCCTGAGTTCATCATTTCACAAATTGTCGTACAGTAATATTCGTCCGTGTCTTGTGCTGTAGTGCCAAAATCCCATCTAAAATCGCCTTCCAAAAAATATGAAAGAAACTACAGATAAAACACATCAGCTTAAAATTTCAAACCTGTCTAAAGACTTTGGAGACATTCAGGTTTTACGAGATATTTCATTCAGCTTCAGTTCAGGAACGTCAGTGGCTATTACTGGTCCTTCCGGTTCTGGCAAAAGCACACTCTTGCACATCATTGGCACCTTAGAAAATCCTTCAGACGGACAAGTTGAGATTAACGGCACTGACCCCTTTAAACTTTCTGAACCCGAACTCGCACGCTATCGGAATGCTGTAATTGGGTTTGTGTTCCAAGATCATCATCTCCTTCCACAATATTCTGTGCTTGAAAATGTACTCATCCCAACACTTGCCTTTGAACAAGAGGCTGATGCGCCACAACTCGCGCAAGAAATCATCAGACGTGTAGGGCTGACTGATCGCATTTCACATCGTCCTGCGGAACTTTCTGGTGGTGAACGTCAAAGAGTTGCAATCGCCCGCGCCCTCATCAACAAACCGAGTATTCTTCTCTGCGATGAACCAACTGGCAACCTTGATACAACCACTGCTGGGACCATATCGGATCTGCTTTTTGAACTGCACCGTGTAGAACGAAACATCTTAATCGTTGTAACGCACAACCTTGAATTTGCTGGCAGGTTTGAAAACCGTCTTAAACTTACTGATGGTGTGTGCACTTTAGAAACGGTGAGTGGTGAACAATCTAAAAAAAAATGATTGATCTGAGCGGTATTCATAATTATGCGTACATTTTGGAAAACTGCAAAACATTATTGGCAAATTTATCTTATTGTTGCACTTTGCACTGCTGTAGCAACAGGTGTGCTTGCTGGTGCGTTGATTGTAGGAGATTCCATGCGGGGTAGCCTGCGCGATATTACGTTGGAACGCCTCGGCACAATTCAGCACACGCTCATCGCCGACCATTTTTTTCACCCAGAGATATTAAATCGACAGAATATGGTGCCAGCAATTCTGCTGAACGGAACCGTTGTTGCATCAGAAACCGATGCTCGTGCTTCAAAGGTTAATATCTACGGTATCAAAAATAACTTCTTCAGTTTGTGGAAACAGGACGCTGTTCCCAATTTAAGTGACGCATCCGATAAACCATTTGCAGATATTGTTATTAACGAGGCACTTCAAAAGGAATTGAATGTACAGGTCGGGGATGCAATAATAGTTAATATTCCACAAACATCTGAAATCCATCCAGAATTCCTACTCGGTAAGCGAGACGCCGCCGATGTCATCCAAAAACTACGTGTAGTTGTCAGTGATGTTATTCCTACTGAGAATGTGGGGAGATTTAGTCTCCATGCACATCAAAGCCTTCCGCTGAATGCATACATCTCACTCCCTATTTTGCAAAAAGCACTTGTGCAATCCGGTAAAGTAAACGCACTGTTTTCTGCTGATGCTGATCCAATTACATCAGACACTTTAACTTTGACATTAGGGGAACTTGGCTTATACATTACTGAACACGAAAATCACATTGACCTACAAAGTTGGCACTACCTTCTTGAGCCAGTGTTATCGGAAGTAGCATTATTGGTCGCATCAGAAAATAGCATTCCAGCACTTCCTACCTTAACCTATCTTGCAAACACAATGTCTGTTATTAACGAATCCGAAAATGAAACTGCAGATGATTCCGCAAATGTGCCGTATTCCTCAATTCTTGCGCTTCCTATTGACAATATAGGGTTTACAGCACTTCTGCGTGAATTCATGACTGAAGATGAACAGGCTGCTTATGCTCAGGCACAACAGCAAGAACGCAAAAGACGCGCATCAAAGAAAAGAGAAGAAATCAAAAATGTTGAAATAGAAAGCAGCAGAATAGAAAAAGAGATCACTGAACTTAAAAATACAAAACGGGCACTCAGAAGTACCCCAGAATATAAACAAAAATTGGCTGAAGTAGAAAGTGCACTATCAGAAGTGAAAAAGAGAATTGACACACTCAATCTCCCAATTGAACCTTCTGAAATTTACCTCAATACGTGGGCAGCGGACAACCTCGGAGCGAAAGTCGGGAATAAAATTAACATTACCTATTTTCGCGTCAATCCTCAAGAAAACTACATTTCAGAAACAGCTCAGTTTCTATTAAAAGGTATCGTGCCTATTGAAGGTATCGCTGCAGACACAAACTTAATTCCTGATTTTCCCGGTATTCACGACAAAGCCGATATATCCGAATGGGAACCGCCTTTTCCTTTTGACAGCAGCCTTATTCGTGACAATGACAAAGAATATTGGGATGAGTACAAAGCAACTCCGAAAGCGTTTGTTCCTATAGATATCGGCAAACGTCTTTGGCAAAATCGATTTGGTGACCTTACCACTATTCGGATGGGAACTGCACCAGGACAGGATATAGGCGCAACGAGGACACTTTTTGAAAACGAATTCCTCAAAATGATTAAGCCGGAACAGATTGGATTCCAATTCATACCTCTCCAAGAAGAGGGACTTAAAGCATCTTCTGGTTCCACAGATTTTGGAATGCTATTTAGCAGTCTAAGTTTTTTTATTATATTAGCTGCTGCAACGCTTGTTAGCACAATCTTCGCCATTGGTGTTTCGCAACGGTCGCGTGAAATCGGTATACTACAGGCTGTTGGCTACCCACTGGCCAAAATCCGACGTCGTTTTCTTTTTGAGGGAATCTTTATTGCAAGTATCGGAAGCCTATTGGGATGTCTACTTGCTATTGGATATGCACGGTTGATGATATTTGGCTTGCAAACGTGGTGGTTACCGGCTATCGGCACCCCTTTTATCGATCTCCATATAAGCAGATGGAGTTTACTTATCGGCATCCTTGTGACACTTGCAGTTGTCACATTTTTCATCCGCCATGTTATCAAAAGACTTGGCAAGGCACCAACTGCAGCACTCCTTTCAGGGGAGACCGATTTTGATGAGACATCCCGCAAATATAAACCGCAAACTGTCAAAGTGTCAAGAATTGAGACAACAAGAATTTCAATATTTATCATTGGTCTCTTTTTTGGCACCATGGATAGGGGAAAACTCTTTACGGGAGATTGGAGTGGAATTATTATTGTTATCTTACTGGCAGCTTGCGGACTATTTGGTATCCGTTTAGCACGTCGAAGAGACGATGGAACAAACCCTAACCTTACCCTCAAAAACATAAAAATAAGTACTATTTTCTTCTGTATTGGACTCGTTGTTGGTGTATTAGTAGGTTATTTTCCCTTTGGTAGAAGCATTTCTGACGCAGTTATTACATTTTTTGAGCATCCAGTAGTAAAATTTTTAATACTTACAATTACAATCCTTTCATTGGGTTGGTTAATTTTTGACAGATGGTTAGGTTCACAGAGGGTCCCGAAACGTCTAAGCCGTCTGAGGTTTGGACTTAAAAATGCAGCATGGCAACCGCAAAATAGCCAAGGTTCTATTATAATCATGAGTTTAGCGTGCTGTATTATTGTTGCTGTCGGGGCAAACCGTCATGATGCTGCACCAGAGACTGAATATGCTTTTGTTGCCGAATCTTCTCTACCTTTACATCACAGTCTAAATACACCTGATGGAAGATATGAACTCGGATTTAATGAAAAAGCTTCTGAATTACTGTCTACATCAGAAGTTTTTCCGTTTCGCGTCTTACCGGGGGAAGATGTTAGTTGTCTTAATCTCTACCAACCCAAAAAGCCGCAGATTTTAGGGGCATCAGATGCTATGCTAAACGAGAAGCCATGGCAAAGTCTAAAATTGGATAACGATCAAGCAAGGAAAATACACGCTATCGGTGATGAGAAGTCGTTGCGTTGGATTCTTCATCATGATCCAAAGGAAGATTTTCTTATCCAAGATGAGTTTGGAAAATCGTTATTGTTGGAGCTTGAAACGGTGGAAAACAGTCTTTTTCAGAGTCAATTGATTATCTCCGAAACCGATTTCACTAAATACTTTCCGAGTCAAAGCGGGTATCAATTTTTTCTTATCAAAACACCGCCTGAACTGCGAAAAGAAACATTGCAGACACTTGAGAAAAGTTTGGAGGACTATGGCTTTGACGTGACGTCAGCATCAGAACGGTTAGTAAGCTATCGTGCTGTTGAAAACACCTATATCTCCACTTTCCAAAGTCTTGGAGGGTTAGGCGTACTACTTGGCACTTTCGGTTTAGCACTGGTACTATTTAGAAACATCATTGAACGTCGGGGGGAATTAGCAACTTTGCGCGCCTTCGGTTTCCAACGGCAGCTGCTTTCCAGAATGTTGCTCCTTGAAAGCTGCTTCCTTCTAACTATTGGTATGCTTATCGGGATTGCAGCTGGACTTATAGCCGTTCTCGGTTCACAAGGACATTTGCCATCATTCCCATGGATTTCTCTTGCGATTACCTTGTTATTTATCTTTGGGTTTGGTATAATTGCAAATAGTATTGCTGTTGCTGTGGCACTCCGAAGCCCGTTGTTGTTAACCTTGAAAACAGAATAGCCTGTGAAGAACACACAACCCATAGGTGTCAACTTAAGGATATATCCTCTTGTGGGAGTGAATCAACGCAGCATGCCGGACGGGGAATGCCAACAGGCATTCATACCCGCTGAATACCAAAAGCGTATTCAGCGTTGATTTGGCCAAATGCCTAAATGGCATTTGTAGCGTTGATTTCTTGATTTGGCGCATGCTGCGTTGATTTGGATGAATACCACAGGTGTATTCATCGTTGATTTGGATTTAATAGGTTGAGCTTCACAATATCGGGCGGACCAGGTCTCCCTCCCACAAGAGACAATCTGGTAATTATGTGCTTAAGTTGACACCTATGGTCAGTAAAGAACACAATCCGAAACGTGGTACAAGAAGTGAGTATGATGCGTTCTGTTTGGACAATTCCCGCAATTTTTATATTCCTTTTCCCGCTTCTAACACAGGTGGGTTGTTCAAGTGACACGGAAAAGGCTACTGCTTCGGCCATGAATCACACAGAACAGGGGTGGCATGCTTACAGATCAGGTGACTATACACAGGCGCTGCTCAGTTTTGAACGGGCTCTCAATATTGATCCGGAATTCGCAGATGCACATAATGGTGTTGGATGGAGTCATCTGAGTCTTTCGCTCACGCTACCATTAGTACAAGAAGCCTTTCAAAATGCTGTGCGCTACGATGCGTCTAACGCTGACGCATGGGTTGGCTTGGCAAATGTGCTCTACTTAAGGTACAAAGATAGTTCTGATTTCAACGCCGCTATCCGAGCAATTGATAATGCACTACAAGCAGACGCACAATACCTCTACCGACATGATTATCAGTCCAACGCTGAACTGTTTGCGCTGAAAGCTGCATGTTATTTCTATCTCGGTCAGAATCAATTAGCAAAACAAGAGGTTGACAAAGCACTAAAAATTGATGCTGAAAACAGAGCAGTCATTGTGCTACAAAATATGTTGAAGGAATAATCTATAATTTAAAATTTGGGAGATAAATATGTCACAAAATGTTATTACATCTACAAATTTAACGAACTTTACGCCAGCGCACCGTGGCAAAGTCCGTGATCTTTATGACCTCGGAGATGAATTTCTGATTGTGTCTACCGATAGAATATCAGCCTTTGATGTTGTCTTACCCAACGGTATTCCAGATAAAGGAAGGGTTTTAACCGGATTGTCCAAGTTCTGGTTCAATTACACCAACTCTGTTGTAGAAAACCACGTTATAGCAACGGACGTTGAAGAATATCCTGAAGCGTTACATGTTGATGCCGAACTCTTAAATGGACGTTCAATGCTTGTCCGCAAAGCAAAACGTGTTGATGTTGAATGTGTTGTACGTGGTTATCTCGCAGGTTCAGGATGGGCGTCGTATCAGAAAACGGGCGAGATATGTGGGCAAAAACTGCCAGCGGGATTACGCGAATCGGAACAGTTACCGGAACTTCTTTTTACACCAACAACAAAGGCGGAGCAAGGTGAGCATGATGAACCTATCTCTATTGACCAAATGCGTGATGAAGTCGGCACCGATCTAACGGATCAACTGATAGAAATCAGTTTCGCACTGTTCAGAGCAGCAAGTCAACATGCTGAAAAATCAGGTATCATTCTCTGTGACACAAAATTTGAATTTGGTCAATGTGACGGTGAGTTGATACTAATAGATGAAGTATTCACACCGGATTCATCGCGTTTTTGGCCAGCAAATCTGTATGAACCTGGGAAGCCACAGCAGAGTTTTGATAAGCAGTTCGTTCGGGACTATCTCTCTGAGATCGGTTGGAACAAACAACCACCTGCACCTGAATTACCAGACGCCGTAATCAGTAAAACCAGTGAAAAATACCGAGAAGCGTATAAGTTGATAGTTGGTGAGGAACTGCAAGAACTTTCTTGAAATAACACCAATCAAAAGCGGTGCCCTTTATTCCACATAAAAAAGATGGCTACGCTCAAAGAGTCCATCAAGAAAAATTTCAACAAACCACTCACCTGTTGCGAATTGGTCACCGCTTAACCCACCTTTTGGGGCATCAATGTAAAACCATGTGATTTTTTCGCCAGTTGTTGAAGAAATAGTCCTTTCTTCGTTCCAAAATGGCGGATCGTCCAAGTCGTCTTCAGGTGAAAACCACGAAACTTCTACTGTATGTGATTCGTCTATATTTTCCCATAAAAGCCATAAATACACTTGGTCGTTTACTTCAGCACTAAACGTATCCGTGATACCGTCTGGGCGGTCTTCGTGAACTGAAAGTGCCAAAACTGATTCTAAAATATTAGGTTCCCCGCGTCCGAGGTCAATTGCACCACTTCCCCCTGAAGTAGTTTCATCGCAACCATTCAAAACAACTAAAAAGGGTAGCAACATTACCGCAAAAAATAATGTGTATATTCGCTTCATCAGATATTCTCCTTAATCATATTGGACTTAGTTTTTCTTGATAAATCATTTATTTAAACGTTTGTTTGTTAATGTTTGTTTACACTTTCCACTAAACTCCCAAATAATTCACACGAGATAGTATACCAGAAATATTCAGTGCTTTCAAGGAACTCCCTTCAAGAGGCAGAACCATTCAATTTTCCAATAATTTCTGCCTATACCAAAACTCTAAAAATCCGCACCAACCGCCATGCTGACAACAAAGTACAGGCACATCCGAGATCCAAAAACGCGTCCACCCCAACTTTTTCTGCAAACTTATTGTCCATATATTGGATATCTATTGTCCGACAAACTACAAAAACTTCTTATCACTATACAGAATTAGGTATAATACCAAATTAACGTGAGTCATATTGTGTTTTCCATTTTGCAAATCCACTGAAAACCGACATGTTCTTGCATCTTCTTTCTGTTTTTGGAGAACCACTGACACCTTTTCACAAGCACTTCTTCAAGGTCTGATAGCGTTCTAAAAACTTTA
>JAGWBU010000085.1:0-5800 GCA_021295735.1 Candidatus Poribacteria bacterium
AAAGTATATTTTAAATCAAAACTTTCGCCGTCTACATCCCCTACCTAAAGGCAGGGGGTTTGACGGGGAGTGCTAAACGATAAAGTTATACCAATTCTATAAATGAATTTCCCTTTCGAATTAGAATGTCCGAGGCGCAATAAATTGCGCGACTACGAACCAGCTATTTCTTAAAAGGTATGTTATTTTATAGAAATGGTATTAGGATTGTAAGGAAACTCAGAGACCTTGCATTATAAATTGGTCCGTATGATCAAGGGGTATAATCTGATAGGTTAATATCACTTTTAAGGGTGAATGTTGCGGAACGATTGGTATGCGGTGGATTCCATGTTATAGTAACCAGTACTTCTGGTAGAATCGTTCGAATGACGAGCCTAACGCCGGATCCGCGTTCGCCTCCAGTGACCTGTGCAAACTCTGTTGCTTCACCACCATCTACGGTAATAGTGAACCCGTATCCCTCAAGCGAATTTGGTAACCCACGCGGTCCACTATAGTCATCCGGGTAGTATATCCACACTATCCATTCGTCTCCGCGCAAGTTATTCGAGGGATTGCTAAAAACGTAATGTGAAACAATATTATTGGGCGGACTATCGTCATTAGGCGGAGTGCCACCAGTGGGTGGTGTGCCATCATTAGGCGGAGTGCCATTCGTAGGAGGATTTCCGCTTGTGGGCGGGTTACCATTCGTGGGTGGATTGCCACCGGATGGAGTGTCAACAATAGGTACTGGACCACCGTCTTTTGGTGGTAAATCGCTTATTATATCAGTATTATCCCTTATTTTTTCTGCTTGCAATATAGTTCTGCCTTCGTAGGAGAAAACGTACCTGATACGTGATGGATAAATATGGACTATAGGTGAGGTACTATCTTTTCCTTTTGGATAAAGTGTTAGGCAAATTGAATCGTACCCACTCTGAAGGCATAGCGTTTCCCCATCAGGTGAAACAAGATATTTATCTATGTCTGCAGGTGTTAGCATTGAATCTGTAGAACCAATATAAGGCGTATCAGAACATCCGGTTACGCAGGCAAGTATAATTATAGTATACGTTAGTTTTAGCAGTAAAGATTTGATTTTCTGCATGATACCACTCCTTGTAGGATCTACGGTAAAAGTTCCAATTGGAAAATACTTCTGTCCTGATCAGCTGCCACATCATCAGCGTTGACATAGAACTTTGCTGTATAACCGGAGATTAATCCGTCCACATGAATTGTCATCTCGGAATTCTCCGTGTCAACAGAGAATTGAACGCCACGGGTGCCATCAGCTCCGTTGATTTGTGTGAAGTTTTCCACTTCAAGTTCTTCCCATGAATTAATTCTTAACTTCATTCCTTCTGCGATTCTGATGTCAAGTCCGCTGGTTTGAGGTGTTCTGCCACGATTTGCTTCTGGGAATGACGCTGGATAGTATATTTGGAGAGTCCAACCTTTGTTAATGTTGTTAGCATTACCTGTATTTGGTGTAAAACTATCTGGGGGCAGCTGAACTCTTTCGGAATCTACCAACCCTTGTACAATTTCCGTGGTGTCCATTGCCTTTTCTGCCAGCAAAATTGGAAGATCTTCAAAATAGAAGATGTAGGCTACGCTTGCTGGATGAACGTGAACATAGGCCGCACCATCCCCCTGAATGTCAGCCTCGACTTGTGTATATTTTAGACAAATCGTATCAAATCCATCTTGTAAGCAGATTTTATCTTCACCTGTTGAACTGAGATACCTGTCTACATTATCCACAGTAAGTATTGGGCCAGTGTAAGGCGTCTCGGAACATCCGATTACGGTGAAAAATAAGATAAGAAACGGAGTGAGAAATTTCAAAAATTTGAGATCTTTAAGCCTTATCAGCGTATCAGCGAATGTTTTAGCACCGTGCTGGCAAGACGTTTCTTGGATTCCTAATTTGATTTTTGACATGATGGTTTCTCCTTTTGTTTGAGTCTACGTCTGTTTGGAAAATAGACGCGTATATTTATTATCATGCTTCTAACTGACATATTTCTTTATATTGTAAGGACTTACTATAAGTGTGTCCAAATCAGTTACAGGAAACGTTCTCAAAATTTCAATTCGTTCAAAGAGAATAAATTCAATTATTCTGATTTTTCTTTACCCTTTGGCGTCAAATTACGTCCACATGAAGGGCAACTTGATACATACTGGTACATTGCTAAGCCACAATCAGGACAGACGCGTTTTGTCTGTAAGTGCGTCACTATCCGAGAAACCAAAATTATACCTAAAAGTAGGAGGATAAGAAACGCTACCTCCCATAGACCGATCTGCATTTTTCTTAGATTCCGTTAAGTAGTGGCGACAAAACACTGAGGCTACAGAATGGTCAATTATTCTTCACTAAACCGCGTAGTGTTTTTAGATTTTTTCCATGCATTGTGTTCATATTCGGCGTTTCTATGATGAGTGGCATTTCTGCAAAGCGTGGATCGTTAAGAATATAAGCAAATGCTGTTGCGCCGATATTTCCTTCGCCGATATGTTCATGTCTATCTACGCGGCTCTGATACTCCGATTTCGCGTCGTTAATATGAAATGCCTTTAGTCGTTCCAAACCGATAATTTCGTCAAATTTATTAAATGTGCTATCACAATCACCTTCAGTTCGTATATCATAACCAGCGGCAAAAACGTGACATGTATCAAGGCAGACCCCAAAACGTTCAGGGTATTTTGACATACCGATCACATCCCGTAAATGCTCAAAACAGTAACCGAGGTTTGTGCCTTGCCCAGCTGTTGTTTCAAGCAGGACCATGACATCTGGTGCTTCTGTTGTTTCAAATAGCAAATCAAAACTATCACTTAACATCTTCAACCCGAACTCTTCTCCCTCACCGAGATGTGCGCCAAGATGTGTAACGATATGGTGAATTCCAGTCTTATGTGAAAGCGCCATCATCCGTTTAAACTGGTCGCGTGATTTTTTTAACACATCTTGTTTTGGAGAAGCAAGATTGCTAAGGTGAATATCGTGAACAATCACGTTCCGAATAGGAGAGTCTTCCCACGCTGTACAAAATTTCTCAATGACATCAGCAGTAGGTGGCTTTGACTCCCAGCGGTTTGGGTTAGCGAGAAAAATTTGGATTGCATCACATTGCAGGTCGTCACCATTTTTGATAGAATTATGTATTCCACCAGAAGTGGAAACATGCGCACCGAGGACCATATTTTTTATTGCAAGTTTCGGGAACTTGATTCTCCTTACTTTATGACTATGAAATTACAAACCACATCGCGTAACATGCTTATTTCAGTAAAATTTAGATAATTCCACTATTGCATAAACTATATTTCTCAGAAAAAGTTACAAAAATTACAACACTTCTATATTCAAGTCACTATTTCTTGAATATAGAAGTGTTGTAATATATGGCTTCTATTTTAGGGATGTAACGCTGTTTTAACACCGCGTTGCGCGATAGCGTTATCAAAAGCTTCTAAACCTTGTGAAATGGAAAACTGATCGGTTAGCAAAGGTTTGAAATTGATTGCTTCTTGTAGTAGGAGCTGGCGGGATTCTTGAAGGCTTGCTCGGGAAAATGCCCACGAAGCCATCAGTTTGTGTCCGGTATAGTGAAATTCTTCTAAGTTTATGCGAAGTTCCTCACCTTCCGGCGCAAGACCGAAAAAGTTGATACAACCGCCTTTGCGTATAACCTGAAAAGCGAGGTTAATCACTGACGTTTTATTTGTCGTAGCGGAGATGACGGTATCAACACCGCCGTGGGTGATTTCATGGAGATGTGCAACATCGTCAGGAGAAATATCAAAAGCGGCATCGGCCCCGACAGTTTCTGCGACAGATCTGCGGTAGGGTAGAGGGTCCAGAACGTAGGTTGCTAAACCTGCTCGTTTCGTCAATTGGGTGAACATCAACCCGATGGGACCAGCACCGAGGATGGCAACAGTGTTTTGGAAAATGGTTTCTTGCATCGCATTTAGGCAGCAGCCTAACGGTTCAAGGAAAAGTAGTTCTTCTGGTGGGATGGTGTCTGGCACTCGGATGAGTTTGCCCGTGTCTATGCCGTGTTTCGGCATCCGCATGTATTCGGCGTAGCCGCCATCAATGTCGTGTCCGATACCTTCAATCGTATCGCAGTATTTGTCTTTGTCATTTCGGCAATGCACACAACTCCCGCACGAAAGCATCGGATTTACGGTGACCCGTTCGCCGACTTTTACTTCCGGATGCCGACTCTCAACGATTACACCTGCGAGTTCATGTCCCATCACAATAGGTGGTGAATAGTCTGATATATCGCCACGGAGCGCAGCAAGGTCAGATGCACAGATACCGCACAACTCCATCTTGATAAGCACATCCCCGGCATTGAGTGTAGGAATTGGTTTGTCTTGTATGCGTAACTGCTGGACTTTTTCAAAAACGATGGCTTTCATAGAGAGAGTTTGGTTGGAGGGCGATCATAAGAGCGAAGCATTGCTCCGCTCTTTCTAATAGGGTTAGTAGTTTCAAAGTCTACTCAAACTCATAAGGCACTGTTTCGGACTGATGTGTCTTTGAGGATTTTTCTGCCAAATCCATGATGGCAATGACACGGCGAGCGGACTCAGGTGTCACGAGCAATGGGGTGCCATCGTTCAAATGCGCAACTATATTTTCATAGTATCTGGGTCCGGGTCTTCCGTGATGACCTACTTTCTGTTCCTTCGGATGCCCTTCAACTTCGGATAAAACATGATATTGTCCGCCTTCAGAAACAATAGATCCGTGTGAACCGAGCATTTTCCATTTCGGTCCGCCGACCTTCGCGATGTTAGACATCTGGATGTTTGCTGACGCACCATCCGCAACAAATTCCCCTTCTGCAAATCGAATAATAGCTTGCACGTGGTCTTCGTTGGTAATGTCTTTCCAAACAAGGTTCGGCTGAAAGAAGCCGGTGACGTTAATCATGGGTGCTTCAAGAATGTTAAGCAGCCAGTCAAGGAAGTGTGCGCCCCAGTCATAGAATTGTCCGCCAGAAATGGCTTTGACGCTGCGCCACCAATTCGGGTTCGGTCTGCCGTAGCCGCCACCCCACATCTCGGCACTATAGACTTTTCCGATGACACCAGACTGAACAAGTTCGCGGAGCGTCCAGAAGTCTGCGTCCCAACGGCGGTTGTGGTGAACTGATAGCATCACATCATTTTCTTTTGCAGCGGTAATCATTTCCGTTGCTTCTGCAATTGTGACGCACATCGGTTTTTCAACGACAACGTGTTTACCTGCATTGTGGGCTGCCACAGTCGGATCGCAGTGTAGACTGTGCGGCAGGACGTTCGCGACGAGATCAACATCTTCGTCTGCTACGAGGTCTTCAACGGAGTTGTAAGTTCGGACGTCGGGAAAATCCTGTTTGGCTGCCTTTGTCCGCTCTGGATCAATGTCGCACACTGCAACGCATGTGATGCCTTCTGTGCCTTGCATCATATTTGCGTGTGCTTTACCCATATTAAATGCTGCCCCATAACCGAGAACAGCACCTTTAATAATATCTGCCATTATATGTTTGGCTCCTTCTGTGCGTGGGGTGTTACCCCGATTTCAAATTTTATGAATATCTTATTATAGCATAGATGCGGGGGTGTGTCAAAAATTAAATTGAACAAGGCAGAGGCATTCAATTTTCGTCTAATTATCCGTTTTAGTTGAAAAGTTGGGACCTAAAAATCGTTCCGAGATGCACGAATTGATTGTATTTTTCTTCTCATTTTATTGGAATCATCTCCTTAAAAAGTTACCATACGGTAACTTTTT
>JAGWBU010000085.1:5935-18707 GCA_021295735.1 Candidatus Poribacteria bacterium
TTAGAGAGTTACTTTCGATTTTCGGTGTGTTTGGGGATCGGTTTTCTCTTTTCATACTGATATTATACCAAGTTCTATGGGGTGATCAGAAGTTTTCGTGGTGTTAAGAACAATAGATATCCAATAGATTCACAATAAGTTTGCAGGAAAAGTTGGGGTTGATACGTTCTTTTTGCATCTTGGATGAGTGTGTTTTTTGTTGTCAGCATGGCGGTTGACGCGATTTTTTGCAGTTTTTGTAAAGGAAGAAATTATTGGAGAATTGAATGGCTTTGTGGAAAAGGTCTTAAAATTGACAAACGCTTAGAGATAGTCTAAACTATTACCACTTTTTAACACGCTTTTACCATAAAGACATATCTTCGGATTAAGTAGTAGATAGGAGGCAACGATGGTAAGTGTCGAACGTCCATCTGAAATAGGTGCTCCGCGCTGGAACGGTGCACAGCAACGTCAACTCCGTTTTGCACTTAATTCCACTGAAGTTGACGAATATCGCGACAAAGGATTCCTTATCCTTCGCGATGTATTTCTACCTGAAGAGATTGAGATTTATCGCCAAGAGGCAGAGCAGCTTGTTGATCGCGCGTTTTCGTTGAGTCGCGAATTTCAGCTTGAGCCGAAATATAACCTTCGCTTTGAGATGTTGGGAGATGGTCGTCCATGGAAAATTGACCCGTTTGTAAGTATCTCGCCGCTATTTTCTGCGCTTGTCCGTGACAGACGAATTATGGATCGGCTGGCATCTCTGTATGGTGGTTACGAAGCGGTGTTGTTCAAAGATAAACTCATCATCAAACCACCAGATAGCCACGGTAACGGATGTCATCAAGATTACAATTGGTGGCAAGGATTCCCAGAAAGTTTGCTTACGGTTTCAGTTGCGCTTGATGCAAGTACGCGAGAGAACGGCTGCACAGAACTGTGGACGGGGCATCATCAAGGATTTTTGCATGAACAAGGTTCGCTTGATAAAAGCTCAATTGACCCAGAACAACTCGCGAACGAGGAACACGTCTACGTAGACTTAGCGCCAGGGGATATAGCGATCTTTACCTGTTTTACGCCACATGCGGCGGCATCTAATAAATCGAACAGCGCACGACGAATGTTATTTCTAAGCTACAACGACAGTCGAGATGGTGAACACTACACCGCGCATTATGAACACTTTCGTTGGTACCGAACGCGCCCGGATCGTATGCAAGAAGCAGAACGGGCGAAGTATTACTTTCTTTAACGTCAATTTTAGAGGGTTAATTTGTTTTTTCTGGAAGTTGGATTGTATTTCTGAATCGCGGATTTACGCGGATTACACAGATTTGTTAGGTTGCGCTATGCTCAAACCACAGGTGTCAATTTAAGAAAACATGACCGCCTATTCCGACACGGTAGGAGCGGTTTCTAACCGCTCCGTATTTATCCCAAAGACTCTTGTGGGAGGCGTTTTCAACGCCGATATATCGCGCGGACAAAGCGCTCCCACAAAGATGTCCTGCCGATTAGTGACTACTAACTCATGCAAGCCCGATGCGGTGAATCAACGCCAAATACGACAAGTGCCATACGCGTGCTTGGCGTTTGGTATTTGGCGTTGATTCACCGCATCTACCGAGGGTGAAAATCCACTAAATTGACGCCTATGGGTAGAGCGTAGCGAAACCCAACCTACACACTTACAAAGAAAAGGTCGGGCACAGAGACCCCGCCCTACAAATAGTATAGAAAACGGGTTTTAAAAGCCAGTTATTTCGTCCTACTACTTCGCTTTGAGTTGTCCCCAAGTAACAGCAATTTTACCAAATGCTTCCACAGCTGTTGGGTTACTTTCCATCACTGATGCGATTTCGGCTTCGCTCAATGCCCGGTCATACACCCGCACTTCATCTATCTTGCCTTTGAAAAGATATTCATGGTTGGCGCGTTCATTTGCGCCTGCACCTATAAGGAGTTCCTGACTAGGATTGACGTTAGGCACAGAGGCTATTTCTCCTACCAATTCACCGTTTACGTAGAGTTTCTGTGTGCCATCAGCATAGACACCAGCAAGATGATCCCATTCATCAAGATTCACAGCGGGTCCTTGAACAGATTTCCATCCACCATCACCTGTCCAAAACTGCCATGTATTGCCGGGTTCGCAATAAAAGATATACCCACTGGTAGGAGGTTCATTACGAGAAGAAACAACAGCACGATGCCCTGTCCCTCCAGTTTCTACATTTGCCCATGCACATATCGTGAAGACTTCTTGATTGAGATCCGCATGGAAAGGAACGTTCACTTCATCTCCAGCTTGGTCAAATTGGAGTGCGCCACCGAAGTATCCTTCTGTCCATTGCGGGTCCCCTATCAATGCCCCATCGTGTCCGTTGCCACTTGAGTCGCTTGCAGTGTCGCCAGATTCTTCATCAAATGCCCAGTATGCTACCAACCCATCAGTAACTGCAGGTGCTAATATCGGCAGTGCCAAGAGACCAACAAAAAATATTGTTCCAAATATCAAAGTAATAGATTTCATTTTCAATTCCTTTTGTTATTTTAGTTTTATAGTTGTAGAGGGATTATTGAATAATGTTACTGCAAAGAGCGTACAGACCCCTCAAACTGTTTCTCATTGCGATGATTATAGCTCTAAAATTAAGAGCGTTTTGCTATATTCCAATATCGTTACTTTGCCTTGAGTTGTCCCCAAGTAACAGCAATTTTACCAGATGCTTCAACATCTAACGAATCACTTTCCATTACCGCTGCGATTTCGTCTTCGTCCAAGACACGGTCATAGAGCCGCACCTCATCAATTTTGCCGACGAAACGGTAATTGTGATTTGCAGTCTCATTCGCACCTGCCCCAATGAGAAATTCCTCTTCGGGATTAACAGAAATATCAAAGTTCTGTTCAGCTGCAAATTCACCGTTTACGTAGAACTTATGATTACCATCGGCATACGTGCCAGCAAGGTGATCCCATTCGCCAAGATTCACTGCCGGGCCTTGAGCAGATTGCCAATGGTTTGCGCCAGCACCAATCCAAAACTGCCATGAATTGCCAGGTTCTGCATAAAAAATAAAACCACGTTGGGGAAAGTCAGCACGAGAAGAAACAACAGCGCGATGCCCCGCACTCCCCGGTTCCACGTTTGCCCATGCACATATCGTGAAGACTTCTTGATTGAGATCCGCATGGTACGGAACATCTACCTCATCACCTTGACCATCGAATTCAAGGCCGCCACCGAATTTCCCATCATTCGTCCATTGTGGATCACCAATCAACGTCCCATCATGTCCGTTTCCAGATGAGTCGCTTGCGGTGTCACCAGTTTTTTCATTGAAATTCCAGTACGCTACAATACCTTCCTCAACAGCTTGCACTAATATCGGAAGCATTAAGAATCCTGCAAATAGCAGGAGCGTAAATACAAATTTGATTTTTTTCATTTTCTTTCCCTTTAGTTGATGTTAAATTTGCGCTTAAAAGTAGCAGACACCCACAAATATCGCACGAGCATTTAGTGTTGATCTGACACTTTGTAAGCATACTGTCTATAATTGATCTTACCCATAATTGACGGTAGTATACCAAATATTATAAAAAGAGTCAAAAAATAGAATATGTAATAGAGGTAATTATGGGAGGGAAGGAGTTTTTATACCAAATGCCGCTGGCGTATGTCATCCCAGGGACCTGTAATAGCAATTGTGATGCCTGGGTTCTGGATATTGACAAAGAGTGTTGTGCCATCAGGTGAGAACGTTGCACCTGCTAACTCAGAGGTATTACTGGCGTTTCGGGCAAATTGATAGGTGTGTCCTTCAGGTGTAACGCCGACTATAAACTGATCTCTTGCACCGTCTTCACAGATAATGAGGTCACCCCACGGTGCGATGGTCAGGTTATCGGCATTTTCAAGAAGTTTACTGTCATTTGGTTCAATAAAAAGTTCCAGGGTGCCAGGGTCTTTATCTTCCCTGCTTGTGCCTTCATAAGGACTTGGGGTATATCGCCAGATTTGTCCTTTTTGCGCTATCCCCCCATTTGTGCATGCAATATAAAACGCATCTCCACTAAACCATATCCCCTCACCACGGGCAAACTTCGCTGCGTTTTTACCTTCAACGCCTTGCATGCGAAGGTCATCTTTGGGCGCTTCCACGTTTTCTACATCTACCCATTCAACAGCCATTTTCTGTGAGACAAGGATAGGATCATACGTCCACGGCGCAATCTTTTGTAAACGGTTTTTCCAGTTTCGGGTATCAGCGGCCTTCATGTTTCTAATTTTCAATGCTTGTAAGCGACCACCTTTGACAAGTTTACCAGGTTCTTCAGGAATGAAGCGATAGAATAATCCGTCATTTCTATCTTCGGTTTCGTAGACAATACCGGTGCGTGAGTCCACAGCAACTGCTTCATGATTGAAACGTCCCATCGCTTTTAGAGGGATAGCTTCAGCTAATCCTGGCGTAGTAGAAATGGGCACTTCGAAATTGTAACCGTGATCCTGTTCAAACGCATTTTCAGCTTTTTGCACCGTTTCCTCACAGGTTATCCATGTGTTCCATGGTGTTGTTCCACCAGCACAATTGCGGATCGTTCCAGCTAAACTCAAGAAATGGCTTTCAAGTGTAGCGGTACGGGTATCATAGACAAGCGTTGTCGTTGCCCCAAGACTGGGAACTTTCTTATAACCTAAATCGTAAAATTTGTCAGTGTCAACCAGATTGAGCTTTTCGTTGTTCCATCCAAAGGGTCCGACAATTTTGTCAGTAGCGTTCAATTCGTGATTGCGGATAAGGATTGTTTTTCCATCAGCCCCAGGGAATGCAGCCATTCCATCGTGCTTGCCCGGTACCCAAAGACCATCATCCATCTTCTCACCTGTCCGAGAAAATGCATGTGCTACAAATCCTTCAGGTAAGTCAAGGAGCTGGTTTTGGGTTGGTTTAAAAATATAGGGCGGCTTAGGTTTGAGTCCTGGCACGTATTTTTTCAGTTTACGACTCACACCTGAAAACCCGAAACCGACTGCCGCAGATGCAGCAGCTACTGCACCATAGCTGATGAACTGACGTCGAGATAAATTGAATTTCACCGTTTCCCTTCTCCTGTTCTGGATTTACGTAGAACAACTAAAAATCGCAACATTATGGATGTTGTTTTAAGGATAGTCTTAAATTGTTACATTTGTTTTGAGATTTCTGTAAGTTTTATTGACAACTTTTTCAATTCTCATTGTATTTCCTGCATTTCATTTTGCCCATAAGGAAAGGATTAATTTTGACACAGTATGCCATTTTGTGTTAAAATTCCACAACGAACATAAAGTATAACATAGTTTCAGGAAATGTGCATTAATTCTGCACAATTTTAAAAGTAGCAAGCACGTGAGTATACTATCAAATAAAACGTAAGGAGAACCGTGTAATGGAGACCTACAGTTATGCCCCTGAAGAAATAGAGCCGTATTGGCAAGCGGCATGGCGAGAAAAGGAAGCATTCAAAATACCCAACGATATTGAGACATTAAAAAAGAAACCGAAATTTTATGTGCTTGGAATGTTTCCATATACTTCAGGAGCAGGACTCCACATGGGGCACACAAAAAACTACGTCCCCACCGATGTACTCGCAAATTTCAAGCGAATGCAAGGCTATCACGTAATGCACCCGATGGGATGGGATGCGTTCGGACTTCCGACTGAACGGACTGCAGTCCGAGAAAATGAACATCCAGCACATATTACAAAACGGAATACCGAAACTTTTCAACAGCAGATTCAACGTATCGGTCTTTCCTACGATTGGGCTCGCAAAATTGACACCTCCCTTCCCGAATACTACAGATGGACACAATGGATTTTTCTGCGCCTCTATGAAAAAGACTTGGCGTATCTCGCTGATGTCCCCGTTAACTGGTGTCCCGCATTAGGCACTGTCCTTTCTAACGAGGAGGTAAAGGACGGTAAATATGTTGAAACCGATGACCCGGTTGAACGCCGCCTGATGCACCAGTGGATGCTAAAAATTACCGCCTATGCAGAACGTCTATTGGAAGATTTGGACCTATTGGATTGGCCTGACGGTCTCAAAGAGATGCAGCGGCATTGGATAGGTAAATCCGAAGGCGCAGAAATCACTTTTGGGATCAAAGACCGTGATTCTACGTTTACCGTTTTCACTACACGTCCTGATACGCTCTTCGGCGCAACCTACTGCGTGCTTGCCCCTGAACACCCGCTTGTCGCTCAGATAACACACCCCGATGCTGTTTCTGCTGTTTACAATTATGTGCAGGAAGCAGCCAACAAATCTGACCTCCAACGCACAGACCTTGCCACAGAAAAAACAGGTGTTTTCACGGGTGCTTACGCTATCAATCCGTGTAACAATCAACCTATCCCAATTTGGGTAGCAGATTATGTTCTGATGACTTACGGCACAGGCGCTATCATGGCTGTTCCAGGACATGATGAACGCGACCATGAATTCGCCACGACTTTCGGTATTCCTATTGTTGAAGTTATCAGTGGTGGTGAAAAACCAATTGAGGAAGAAGCATTTGAAGGTGATGGCGTGTGTGTTAACTCCGATTTTCTGAACGGTTTGCAGGTTCACGATGCAAAAGAGAAGATGATTGCATGGCTTGAAAGTGAAAAAAAAGGCAAGCGTCAGATTCAGTATCGTCTGCGGGATTGGCTTTTCTCTCGGCAAAGGTATTGGGGTGAACCCTTTCCACTTGCACATCTTGATGACGGTACAATTGTTCAACTTCCTGATGACCATTTGCCTATAGAACTGCCACCGATTGATGCCTATAAACCGACAGAGGATGGTAAACCCCCGCTTGCTCGTGCCGATGAGGCGTGGTTGAAGGTTCAACTGCCTGACGGTCGAATTGCGACGCGAGAGACAAACATTATGCCACAGTGGGCAGGTTCCTGTTGGTATTATCTCCGCTTTTTGGATGCACACAATACAGATGCGCCTTTTGACACTGCGCTTGAACGTTATTGGATGCCAGTTGATCTATATATGGGTGGTGCAGAACATGCAGTTCTACATCTACTTTATGCGCGTTTTTGGCACAAGGTGCTTTACGATTGCGGATTGGTCTCTACTAAAGAACCGTTCCAGGGACTTCTCAACCAAGGAACTATTCTGGCGGAATCTTTCCAAGACGATGCTGGTAAATACTATTACCCAAACGAAGTTGAGAGGGGCAACGAAAAAGCAACAGCAAAAACTTCTGGTAAACCGCTCCATGTGCAACTGGAAAAGATGTCTAAATCTCGCTTTAACGTCATAAATCCGAACGATGTTATTGACAAATATGGAGCGGATGCGCTTCGACTCTATCTGCTATTTATCGGTCCGGTCACAGCAAGCACGCCGTGGCAGGACGCTGGCGTAGAGGGGGTGTATCGATTCCTTCAACGTGTCTGGCGGCTTGTTGTTGATGAACAGAGCGGTGAACTTAATGAAAAGTTGACTGATGCTGCTGGCACAACGGAGTCTGAACTTTGGCGGGAACTCCACAAAACTATCAAGCAGGTGACAGAGGACACAGAGTCAATTGACAAGATGAACACAGCGATTAGCCAAATGATGATTTTTGTCAATACTGCAACGCAGCTCAAATCACTACCGATAGAGACGGTGAAGGTATTCCTCCATCTATTGGCACCTTATGCACCGCACATTTCGCAGGAGTTGTGGCATCGCCTCGGTGAAACAGGATTCATTGCTCATGCCGCGTGGCCGAAATGTGATGAAACAGTGCTTGAAAGTGCCACGATCACCATTATCGCACAAGTAAATGGAAAACTTCGAAACCGTCTACAACTTCCCACAGATGCTACTGACAAAGAGATTGAGGAAGCCGCACTAGCAGATGAAAGAGTTCAGCGGTTTATTGAAGGAAAACCGATTCGGAAGGTGATTGTCGTGCCGAATCGCCTGATTAATATCGTTGTTTAGATATCATTTCTGAACACTAATTTGTTGGATGAGGTTCCCGTACTCAGTTCATAGATTGTCTAACAAATATGGACATTGAATCCGCAAGCTTTTGCTTGGGGATTCAATGCCCCACAGGTTTTAATTGACAGAAGGGATGCTGGTTGGATGAATATCGGTCAGAGACTTCCCGTTATAAGTTGAGGTTGCGTTGTCAGTCAGTCTGAGTCGAAAGATTCGGATTGATTTTTTCTTTGTGTTGCTGTATACTATTAAAATCTTTGGAGATGCAATAAAATCATCTTAGATGATGATACTAATAATTTGATTGGACTGACTAAAGAGATGTTGAAAGTTGCTAATAATTTTCTTGAAAAGATAGACAATACTTATTTGAAGGCAATAGGTATAAAACGCAATGCTAAGGCAGAAGCAGAAGCAAAAGGATATACTGCCATCGCGGGATGTGGAACAATAACATTTTCAGGACAAACGCAAATTGAGCAAAAAAAGAAGATATTAGACTTAAAACGGTTCTCCGCTATTTTGGTATTTTAACCTTCTAAATCCCAACCCTTCTTTATCCTCTTATCAAGGGCAGGGAGACTTTTGAACCTATTGCGTCTGTCCTACATTTTTTAAAAGAAGAACACCATGCCACATTCTGATTATACCTCCGAAGCCATCGTCGCTCGCGGTGAGGCAATTTATCAACAGTTTCGGGACGAACTTGAATCTCAGTACAAAGGACAGTTTTTTGTGGTTGACATTAAAATAAAAATAGGTGAAATAATGCGTATCAAATGTATAATTAGTGTATTCATATTAGTTTTTATGGTAGGCGGGGTTGTGTTTGCAGAGGATGATGCGGGAAAACTGGTCTTTGCCATTCGTGAGCCGTTACTGAATGAAGACGGTTTCCGAATCACAACACGGACACTGGAGAGAGGGCGAGATGTAACAAATTGGTGGGAATTCCATCAGTATAACATCTGTACGATGAATCCGGATGGCACAGATTTCCGCCGACTCACCGATGATGCGGTTTCGCGTAACCCGCGCTTGTCACCAGATGGGGAGCGAATTGCTTACATATCCGGGGTGGACCGGGCAAAATCGCTATATGTGATGCGTGCAGATGGCACCGAGAAAAAGCAGCTGATCAAGAGAGAGTATGACATTCACGATTTCTGGTGGTCTCCTTTAAGCCACGCTATTCTGGTTGTGGTAGAGATTGACCGTGCGAAAGATCGACTGGAAAATTGGGAAGTAACGGTTGATGGAAAAATAAAGCGGTGGCGGACCCTGCAGTGGGCAAGAGGATGGCTATATTGGGATGCGAAAGGCGAAAGGGTTAAAGAACCGAATAGAAAATTGCTTGAAGTGTTACCAAAGGGAACAAGATGGCCCGAGTGGTCGCCTGACCGTAAATGGATAGCATTTAAGACCGATGGTTTCCTTGCGCTTGCAGAACCGGATGTCGTCAGTAAGGGTAGAACATGGTTTCTGCAACGCGACGAGCCGCCGTGTGGAAGCATTGAAGAGTGGTCACCAGATGGCAAACAGGTTTTGTTTTATACATCAGGCGAGGTCTGTGTTGCCACTGTAGAGAAGGGGCGATTTAAAAGCTACCTCAATCTGAGTCTTTACCCAGGACGTGACGCGACATGGAGCCCAGACGGTAGCCAAATTGCATTTATTGGTGGCGATTCGGATGGGCGACGCACCAGCGAAATCTTCATCTTAGATGTTGAAACTGGCAAAATGCAACAAATTACCTCAACTACTTACGATTACTTTGATCTACATTGGCGGTAAAGCAAACCGTTAACTATAGGTAGCAACTTATATTATTTATGACAAATTCAACACTTATTAAAAATGAAGAACTCGTTAACGGAAGTATTTCGATTATTCCATTAGGAGGTTTAGGTGAATTCGGACTCAACATGATGGTATACGAAACCGAAAATGACATCATTGTCATTGATACCGGTTTTATGTTGCCGAATTCCGATATGCCGGGGGTTGATCTGATATTTCCGGATATTCACTACCTCGTTGAACGCAAAGAAAAGGTGCGCGGGATACTTTTAACACATGGTCACGAGGATCATATCGGTGCGTTGGCGTATGTGCTGCAACAGTTAGATGCGCCAGTTTACGGCACGCAACTGACGCTTTCCATCGCAAGTGGTCGGTTGAAAGAATACGGTGTATTGGGTAAAGCGAATTTGAACGCCATCGTGCCTGGGGATAACGTAAACTTAGGTGATTTTTCTGCAGAGTTTATTCACGTCACACACAGCATTCCGGATGCGGTTGCAATCGCGCTGCGAACGCCTATTGGTGTTATTGTTCATACTGGAGATTTCAAATTTGACGCGACACCCGTTGATGGCAAGTTAACTGATATTCAAACTTTAGCGCGGCTCGGTGCTGAAGGGGTTCTCTTACTGCTCTCTGACAGCACGAACGTCAACTGGCCAGGGCAGACCCTTTCCGAACGTAGTATCTATGATGCAATAGACAATATCTTTCAGAAAACGGAACAGAGACTATTCCTTTGCACTTTTTCTTCAAGCATACACCGTCTACAACAATTTATTGATTTAGCGATGAAACATCGCAGACTCGTTGCTGTTACGGGACGTTCCCTCACCAACAATGTTCGCATTGCCACAGAACTTGGTCACCTAAAGATTAACCCCGACTATCTAATTGATGCTCGCGATGCTGCCATGTTCAAACCGCATGAGGTTGTTATCTTAAGCACTGGCAGCCAAGGCGAACCACGTTCAGCAATGGCATTGATGGCACTTGACAACCACCCTTTTTTGAAGGTAGAACCGAACGATACAGTCGTAATTTCTGCTCGTATTATTCCTGGGAACGAAAAATCTATTGGAAATGTTGTAAACCATCTATTGAGACGCGGTGCAAACATCTTCCATGAACGCAACGCGAATGTTCATGTTTCCGGGCACGGTTCAAGTGAAGACCTAAAACTGATGATTAATCTCTTGCAACCCAAGTTTTTCGTCCCGATACACGGTGAATATCAGAACCTGGTCCGACATGCCGAACTTGCTGAGTCTGTAGGCATTCCGAGTAGCAACATAAATGTGGCTGAAGATGGTGAACTGATTTGTCTCACGCCTGAGTCGTGCAAAGTGTTTGAGCGGCAAGGACGTTCTGGACGTGTTTTGGTAGATGGGAAACCGGAAATTGAACTTGAGGATATTGTTTTGCGCGACCGCATTCAGCTTTCACAAGATGGCATGGTTATTCCCATCATTGTCCTGCATAGTGATGGCGGTGCAATTGCGACTGAACCCGAAATAATTTCTCGTGGTTTTGTTTATATGGATGAATCTGAAGATCTTTTCACTGAAGCGAAAGAAATTACGCGGAAAGTCATTGAAAATTTGAGTGACGAACAGAAGCACGAGATGGAAATAGTCCAAGATGAGATACGAAGCGCACTACGTAGATTTTTCGCGAAGCAGATGCAGCGGAGTCCGTTAGTTCTTCCTGTTGTGATGCGGGTGTAGAACCTACCGTGGGTGTCAATTTTAAAGAAAAATATTCTTGTGGGAGGGAAACCTTGAAAGCCCGATTTTGATTTATCGGGGTTGAAAACCCCTCCCACAAGAATATTTACCGAAGGTATGAATTATAACCTTAGCCCCACAAAAGCACAGAATGATCTTCACTACCGCTGGCAATAGAGCTGTCATCAGGTGAATACGCTACGCTTCTGACAGAACCGATGTGTCCCTTGAGTGTGGCTTTTGGCTCCTCTGTGGCAACGTCCCATAGTATCCCAATGTTGTCCGCACCGCCACTCGCGAGCGTGCTGCCATCAGGTGAATATGCTAACGCCCTAACATAGTCCCTATGTTCTTTAAGTGTTGCTTTCGGAACCCCCGTAACACTATCCCATAGCCATATCTCTTCATAACTCCCGGTCGCCACTGTTTCGCCATCCGGGGAATACGCTACGCTCCAAACATATTCTGTATGTCCTGCAAGGAGGCTAACTTCTTCACCACTATGTGCATCGTATATCCATGTCCCGATATCACCTGCTACAGCAAGTCGAGTGCCATCTGGAGAGAACGCAACGTTACCTATGATACTACTTTTGCCAAGTCTAAGTTTTGCACCTTCAGGTAATTCTGATTGTGATGTGCCTTGTTCGTTATTTGTGTTCATTTAGCATTTTTTCCTTATTCAAAGTTCTGGATAGAGTATAATACCAAATTAACGGAATTCGTCTTGTTTTTCCAGTGTTTTTTCTACTCTTCCGCTCCAGCGGAGCGGTATGTTTATAGCGGTATGTAAAGACGATGAATCAAATGAATCTGGTATAACACAGATAAATGAATTAAGCAATAGCCTGAAACGTCTTGATTTAGATGTAAATATTCGCTAATTTCTGAATCGCGAATTGGACGGGTTACACAGATTACGCGGATTTTGGGAAAGCCATCTGTTAAATCAATGTTGATATATTAGGGTTAAATATCCTTAGGGTGTGTAAAGTTTTTTGCATGAACAATTAGAAGCAAAATCAAGGATACCCAAGCCGTGATTGACAATGCCACTGAACGCAAAAATGCCATTCTTACAAGTATCTATAAAGGTAGATGTGGTTTCCTAACCGCACCTACCCCTTAAGACCTAAACTCACAGTTAATCTCATAAAATGAAATACTTAAAACTAAATAAGGGGTGTGCATAAATAATTCCGATGTTAAATATGCGCTTAAAGGTAGTCCGCACACGCCGTGGGTTTCCGTCCACAAG
>JAGWBU010000085.1:18801-24861 GCA_021295735.1 Candidatus Poribacteria bacterium
TGCGCGACTACAAACGCATTTCTATAAATCAAGCGGCACCTGGCGTCTGTCCCTGTCTGTGTTGATGCGCCAAATATTTTGCACACCCCTCAACTAAATAACCCTGAAGGAATGCGTTTTTTGTTTGATTTTCGGTTGTTTTTATGGTATGATACTGTTATTGATGGCTTTTAGTGATATAGCGGTAAAGTATAATCTTGATTCTGAGTGCTCAGTATTGAGGAGACACCCATGGCGAATAACATACCGATGCCTCGCGAGGACCATTGGAGCCGCCCAGTGGCTATGGCGCCCAACGGGCAATGGCTCTCTTTGCAGGAAGTAGTAGAAGAGGAACCTGCACGGTTCTCCTTTATCCAATTAACTCCTGAACAACAGGCAGAATTGGTTGCGGAACGTATTCGACAACGCCCCAAATATGATATAGGTATTCTCGGTCTTGGAGTCCTGGACAAAAAACGTGCTATTAATGAAGTGCGGGCCCTCACGCCTATAGGATGCACCGTAATTGAGGTCGAGCAGCGAATGATTGAACGTTTGATCAAACGTGCCTATGAAAAAGACCTATAACAGTGGAAAATAAAAACGCCATCTCAACAAAAACGACGCGTTGACTTGAAACCTGACTTGAAAATCCTTGCTATTGATTCCAGTTACGATCAGATTACAAAAGCCTCCTACGACTATCGAAACCGGCATGTTTATCCTTATTTGGAATCCAGAGGGTTTGAAATTGTCCGTTGTCAGGGGAGATCTGCGCGTCGTATTTACGTTGAACCGGAGATATGTCTACGTAACCGGCGTAGGACACGGTACCGATACAACGTATATGGGAGAGCATTGTGACCCCATTTTTGACATAGGGAACTCTCAATCTGAGGAATTACGTAACAAGGTGGTACACTTTTTTGCCTGTCAAACTGCTGCTAAACTCGGAGCAGCCTCTGTAAATCATGGATGCCTTGCCTATTTTGGATATGATAAAGACTTTATAGTTTCTATGCATGTTTCTGATGTCTTTTTTGACTGTGATTCTGAAATCGATCGAGCATTCGCTGACGGTTTGACCGCGGAAGAAGTATACGACCGTGTAATTGCCCACTACGATGAAAAAATAGACGAATTAGAAGGCGGCGGACACGACGAGGCTGCAGCCGCTTTAATATACAATCGCGACCACCTCTGTGCGCCATCAGTTGACCCGAAATGGGGAAACAAAAAAGCCAGAATCATATAATCATAGGCAATCAGATTATAAATATTACGAGTTAGAGGTAACAAAAAAACATGAAAACACAAACGATGTATGAAAAGATATGGGACGCGCATCTCGTGCGGGCATCCGCAGATGAGGTGCCGATTCTTTATATTGACACACACCTTGTTCACGAAGTGACGTCCCCACAAGCATTTGAAGGGTTACGGCTCAACAACCGAAAGGTACGCCGTCCCGAACTGACGTTCGCTACGATGGATCACAACGTGCCGACAACGGATAGAAGCCTGCCAATCAAAGATCAGATTGCAGCGAAGCAGATGGAAACACTTGCACAAAACTGCACAGAGTTTGATATTCCACTCTATGACATTAACAGTCCTGAGCAAGGCATTGTTCATGTCATCGGACCTGAACTCGGTATCACACAGCCCGGAAAAACGATTGTGTGCGGTGATAGTCATACCTCAACACACGGTGCGCTCGGTGCACTTGCATTCGGCATCGGCACAAGTGAGATTGAGCATGTCCTTGCAACGCAGTGTCTCTTACAACACAAGTCGGAAACCTTTGAAATACGAGTTGATGGCACACTGCCCTACGGCGTTACTGCGAAAGATATTATCCTCTCTATTATCGGACATATCGGTATAGACGGTGGCAACGGTGCTGTGGTTGAATATACAGGCTCTACGATCCGCTCCCTCAGTATTGAAGAACGGATGACGATATGCAATATGTCTATTGAAGCGGGTGCCCGTGCAGGCATGATTGCCCCTGATGACACGACTTACGAATACATCGCTGGCAAACGTTTTGCACCGAAAGGTGAAGCGTTTGATGCGTCAGTAGAACGTTGGAAGCAACTCCCGACTGACGATGGAGCAACCTATGATCGCATCCTAAAACTTGATGCTGCTGATATAGCACCACAGGTGACATGGGGCACAAACCCCGGTATGGTTACTGATGTGACGGGGCGTGTGCCAAATCCTGTGGATATGGACACAACTGATGAGAAACGTGCTGCAGAACATGCATTGGAATATATGGATCTAAAACCCGGTACTCCGATGACGGACATTCCAGTTGACAGAGTTTTTATCGGCAGTTGTACGAACTCGCGTATTAGTGATTTACGTGCTGCAGCAGAGGTTGTGAAGGGCAGGAAAGTTGCAGAAACTGTCAACGCAATGGTTGTTCCCGGTTCACAAGCAGTCAAACGGCAAGCGGAATCGGAAGGGCTTGACGATATTTTCCGCTCTGCAGGTTTTGAATGGCGAGAAGCAGGTTGTAGCATGTGCCTCGGCATGAATCCCGATACGCTGATGCCAGGACAACGTTGCGCAAGCACATCAAATCGGAATTTTGAAGGTCGGCAAGGCAAAGGTGGACGCACACACCTTGTTAGTCCACAGATGGCTGCTGCGACTGCAGTAACAGGTCATTTTGTAGACATCCGGACGTTTGGATAGGTTACATACAGGCTTGCACAAATGGCAAAGAACATACCAGCAACGTCCGCCTTACCAAGGAAAATACGGAGGTAACAATGGAATCTACCATCATTGAAAAAATCAAGGAGCTTCCACCGGAGCTCCAAGAAGAAGTTATTCATTTCATTGATTTCTTACGAACAAAAAGAAGCTCAAAACAGAAGAAAAAACCAAACTTGAAATGGATTGGCGGATTAAAAGCGTATCGAGACCAGTTTACAGCCCTTGAACTTCAGAAAAAAGGGGCAGATTGGAGGGATTAGTGTACCTCGCGGATACCAATATTTTTCTTGAAGCCTTGTTGGGACAAGACAAAAAGGACGATGTCCAATTATTCTTACAGAATATTAACTTGAGCACAATCTTCATAACAGATTTGTCCCTTCATTCCATAGGTATTATTCTGTATCGATTGAAGAATTTTGCACTCTTTAGTTCGTTCATAGAGGATATAATTGTTGACGGAGTCGATATCCTCTCATTACCTCCGGAAGATCTTAAAACGCTGGATCTGACAGCCGATAAATTTAACCTTGACTTTGACGATGCGTACCAATACGCTGTTGCCGCGAAATATGAGATGCAACTCATCAGTTTTGATACGGATTTTGATCGAACTGAAAGGAAACGAAAGGAACCCATTGAGGTGTTATAGCGGATTCTACAATTAACTGGACATCTGAGCTGTCCGAGGGAACTCCGATTCCCGACTAACAGTGGTTTCATCGCGAACTTATTTACATAATTTACTATATAATAAATTCTTCGGTAGTATGAAACCCAAATTTATCTGAAAATGCCAGAAAATACCAGAAGGAGAAGACAGAAAAGATGGAAGCATTCAAAGAACACGTTGGACTTGTTGTTCCACTTGACCGCATTAATGTTGACACCGACCAGATTATCCCAAAACAATTCCTAAAACGGATTGAACGGACCGGCTTCGGTGAATTTTTATTTTATGATTGGCGTTATCTTGAAAATGGCGACCCGAATCCGGAGTTTGTGCTGAACCATCCCCGTTATGCTGGAGCAAGTATCCTAATTGCTGGCGTAAACTTCGGTTGTGGCAGTTCACGTGAACATGCACCGTGGGCATTGCAGCAATACGGTTTTAAAGCGATTCTGGCACCGTCGTTTGCCGACATCTTCCGCAATAATTGTTATAAGAACGGAATATTGCCTATCGCCTTGCCTGTAGGTGTTATCGCCTCGCTTAGTCAAGAAGCACAGGATACTGAAGGGTATCGGTTGATGGTAGATTTAGAGGAACAATCGGTAATCTGTCCTGATGGAACGGCACACACTTATGAAATCGGTGATTTTGAGAAGTATTGTTTGCTAAACGGACTTGATGAGATAGGTTGGACCTTGCAGTATGAGGCGGACATTGCTGCGTATGAAAATCAAAATCGCTTATAGACGCAAAGTCTGCTCGTTCAAACTATTTCTCACGACCTTGATACTATTAACCTGCATCAGGCATTACTACGCAAAATTAAGATGGAGGTAGAAATGGCACAACCAAAAAAGATTAGAGCTACCTACAAAAATGGTGTGATTGAACCGTTAGACAAACTTAACCTTCCCGAAGGACAAGAACTTGAGCTTGAATTCAAAGTACTCCCCTCTGCCACTTCTGAACTTTCTAAAGAAGAAAAAAGAGCTGATTCGGAAAATGTGAGGCTCAATGAAAGGCACATAGGGAACTACCGTTGAAGAAATTAATGCTTATCTCACGTCAGAAAGGAAGTCATGGGACAGAGAACTTTAGAAATAGGCTCAGCAGATTCTGAACCCACTTCTGTGTTATTGGATACGTCCGTTTTTATATAGTTATACCATTTCTAATATATGAATGTATCATTCTCGGCGGAGATTCTGTAGGAGCGACCTCCCGGTCGCGACCAGGAGGTCGCTCCTACAGAGGATATTTTCCAATTATATTTGATCCCATAAAATTTCCGTAATGGGTTTTTGTTTATTAGAATTTGTATTATGTCCGATCAATCGGCATCTATCTTTAGAACTGGTTTTACTTCTCCGCAATAGTCTGCAAAACTGCATCCGAAAATACGTATAAGTGAATACGAAAAATTTATGCAGTGGAGAAGTAAATGAGGACTTTATCAGATAAAATCACGCTTAGTCTTGACAGTGATGCAGACGTGTTGGTCAAAGGTTTCATCGCACCGATTGAATACACCCAACGCAACTATCACGTGGACTGGGACGAATTGGCGAATCTAAAGGCTGTTGAACCAGAGAAGCAGTATCCTGCCTCCATTTTTCAAGCATTTCTGCCATCGGAATCGGTTTCAGTGGGTGAATGCTGGCAGATTGAAGAAGAAGGGGCATTAACGCTGCTAAGACAACTCAGTCCAAACCCACAATTGGAGTTGGAAATTGGTGGGGCGGATTCTTACGGTTTGTGGGCATGTTTACGCGCCTACAATGATGTGTTTGCTGAGATTCTGTTCCGTATCCACGCGGAATTCGTCTTAGAAAAAGGTTGGTTTGCTCCATCGCAGTTTGCCGGACATGTGGTTATAGATCGGGTCGAAAAGAAAGTTGCCTCCTTCAAGATGCACGTTCCCGATGCCACACTGAACTTTGATGCACGTTGGAGAATTAGAGATGGACTCTGCGGAGCGGACATCGGCTTTTGCCCGCAAATGGAACTCTGTGCAGGTGAACAAGACGTTTTTCAAGATGCCAAATTCACAGAAGCGATCACCCAAGAGGAAGCATTGCAAGCACTGATGTTACGTTTTTACAAATCAGCGCGAATTAACTGGGTCCCGCTGGAGGAAGCGTTGGAATTGGCACCTGCATTACAGAAACCAATTCACGCCATTTCATCAGGTGGTCCGCTTGCAGACGAGTCGTGCTGAGGGAGTGGCAAAAGCCTGAGGGCAGGTGCCCTCTCTGACGATCAAAACATTGAATTCCTGAACGAAAATTTCATCAACACTTGGGTGGCAGATGCTGAATTAGGGCGTATCCACAGTTTGCGAGAACCGATTGCCAAGAGACGCGAGCGCGAGGGTGAGACGTTTGACACAAGCCATCCGTTAGCACAAGCCATTATAAAGGGGTGGAAAACCGGATCGAAAAAAGGTTCACCCGTAGATTGTTTCGTCATATCACCTGATTTTGAACTGATGGGCAGACAACTTGTCAATGAAATCTATAACGACAGTAGACGTAAGGGATTACTTTCGGATGAAGAGTATTACCTTATGTTTCTCAAGGAGTGCTTGGAGGGAAAGCAACCCGGATTGGGGAACATCACTCTGAACAGTGAAGAACCTTCTCAGGAGGTCCTTGAGGTTTTCCGAACACCAG
>JAGWBU010000085.1:24984-28365 GCA_021295735.1 Candidatus Poribacteria bacterium
GTGCCTAAAGATAAAAGACTTGCTTCTGCATGGATTGAGCCTGATGAGACAGGGCAACTCACACATCGCTTTGACCGAGGCGCGTTTTTTAGATTAGGTGCTACCGGGTGTTACGGTAGAAGTGAGAAAGGCAGCACAAATGCTTTTAAGGCAAAAATTTCTGTAGAGCCAGTGGAGAAACCCAGATCAATGTAGTGCTCTGTCCATCTTAAAACTATGGGTTTTGTTGCATGAGAAACCTAACCCTCATGAGTTTTGACGTTCAAGTTGGGTATTCGTAGGGACGTGGTCCCCACGCCCGATCTACAGAAACTCACAAACCAAGCGGGTTGGGGAACCCAACCGCTACGTATTCAACTACCGATTTTGATTGTCAAAGTTCATAAGGTAGAAGCACTCTCCGAATCGCGACTGCTAAATGAAACTTGACAGAACAGTAGCATTTGCGATGCTATACATACTAAAGTTTGGATAAAGTCAAATTAAAATTACGTTTTTTTCTGAAAGATGTTATAATGTTACTGGACCTATAGACAGTGTTTTGTAATCAAAACAAACTACATTTTGGCGATACCTTTAATGCGATATAGAGGTAAGAATCATGCTTTCTATCACGTTGGATGTCCCTAGTGAACTTTCAACCCCACTTTCTATTTCTGGCTATAATCAAGAGAAACTGACTGAAGAGGCAAAACGGTTGCTTGCGATTTCTCTCTTCGAGCGCAACATTCTTTCTTTAGGGCAAGCTGCAAAATTGGCAGAACTACACTTATGGGATTTTATTCGACTTCTGAGTCAGCAGGATATCCCGGTTGCTGAATACGATGAGGAGGAAATCCAACAGGAATTGAAGACTGTCGAATGCTTAATACAACAAACAAAGTAACTGATGCAAACAAGTTGATAGCTGTAGCTGATGCCTCATTTGTAATTGGTATCTCTCTTTGCCTACAGTGGGACACTTTGAAAGCACTTGTTGAAACGTTGATCATCGCGGACAAAGTTTGGGAGGAAGTTGTTGAAAGAGGAGAAGGGAGACCGGGAGAAAAAGAATTGCGACAGGCGACTTTTGTTGAAAGGCAAACCGTTTCTAACACATCAGCAGTTACAATGCTAATGACAACACTAGATAAAGGAGAGGCTGAAACGCTTGTATTAGCAACAGAACAGGGTATAACGAGCGTGTTTGTTGATGACCTACGCGGGCGAAAAGTTGCTCAATCTTTAGGATTGCAAGCAGTCGGTGTAGCAGGTTTTCTTTTGTTTGCGAAAAAGAAGGGCAAAATTAGAGCGGTTCGACCGTTACTATTACAACTCCAGCAAAAAGGCTTCCGGCTCAGCAGTAGATTGATCAACGCGGTGCTTGAAGAGGCGAGCGAAACACTTTGAAAACTTAACTTGCACGCAACGCGAATTGTCCAACTTTAGTATACATTAAGTGCATCCGAAAATGTGTATAGATGAATAAAAAATTTCTTTAGTGGAGAATTAAATGAGGACTTTATCAGATAAAATCACGCTTAATTTTGACGGTGATGTTAAGGTGTTAGTTAAAGCCTTCATCGCACCGTTTGAATACGACTCATCCGACTTTCACGTGGAGTGGGACGAATTGGCGAACCTGCGGGTTGCTGAACCAGAGAAACAATATCCTGCTTCGGTTTTTCAATCTTTTCTACCGTCAGAATCGGTTGCAGTGGGTGAATGTTGGCAGATTCAAGAAGAAGCTGCATTAACATTGTTGAGACAACTCAACCCGCGTCCACAACTGAAGTTGCATATTAATTCGGGAGATCCTCGGCGTGCTATGTGGGCATGTCTGCGTGCTTACAATAACGAATTTGCTGAGATTCTATTCCGTATCCATGGACAATTCGTCATGAATCGCGGTTGGTTGACACCTTCACAATTTGCTGGACATCTGATCATTGACCGGCTTCAAGAAAATATCGTCTCCTTCAAGATGCATGTGCCTCCAACGACACTGAACTTTGATATCGGTTGGACGCAAGAAGACGGGAACACTGCTGCGGCTATCGGCTATTGCCCGCAAATGGAGCTCTCTGCTGGCACACAACTGCCTGATGTCGCATTCATCGCGTCAATCACGCAAGAGAAAGCGGGACACGCTCTGGTATCGTGCTTCTATAAGTTTCAGAAAATTAACTGGGTATCGCTGGAGGAAGCGTTAGAGATGGCACCCGCACAGCAGAAACCGGTTCATGTAATTTCGGTAGATGGACCGCTCTTTGACGAGGCGTGCTGAGGGAGTGGTAAAATCCTGAGGGCAGTTGAGCTCTCTGAAGATCGAATCATAGAATTCTTGAACCAAAACTTCATCAACGCGTGGGTACCCAACGCTGAATTAGGACGAACCCCCAGTCTGCGAGAACCGATTGCCAAGCGACGCGAACGCGAAGGTAAGACCTTCGACACAAGCCATCCCTTAGCACAAGCAATTATCAAAACCTGGAAAAAGGGTTCACCAGTGGATTGTTTGGTTATCTCACCGGAGTTTGAAGCGATGGGCGGCATAGACTATAATTTTTCCCCCGAATGTTTGGGCGAGTTTGAGGACGAGGCAGAGGCTTACCTATTTTTTCTCAAAGCATCCATGGAAGGAAAACGCCCCGGATTGGGTAACCTTATCCTCACGCCAGAACAACCTTCACAAGAAGTAGTGGATACTTTCCACGCCCCGATGCTCGCACATCAGGATTACACTGTTGCCTACATTGACACCACGGCGTTTGAAGGTGGTGGCACACTCACTGCCAACATCCAAGTCGGAAGAGACAAAGGAATAGGGATTTTCCATCTCCTCGATGGAGACAAAAAACTTCCGACGGAAAAAGTGCCTGATGGCATTGATCCTACAGAATGGAACAGCCAAGAAAGCGATGAATATAAGAAGGCACTTGGCGCACTTACCAGAGTCTGGGGGATATTCCCCGGTGAAACTGGACAAATTACGTATCAGTTCAATCGTGGTCAACGCTTTAAATTATGTGCGACTGGGGATCAATGGGGTGGGATAGGAGACATAAACGCATTTCACGCAAAAATTTCTGTAGAGAGGAATCAAGTCGGATCCCTGGAAGAGAGACCTATTGGAATATCATCAGCTCCATTAAACGAGCTCAGCGTTGTACTCAATGCCGAAAAATCTGAGCAAGAAGTTTTGCTCAATTTTCGCTCCCCGGGCAAAGGTTACCAAGATTACACCGTTGTCAGTGTTGATACTACGGCGTTTGAAGATGGCGGAGTCCTGATCGTTGATATCCGAGTTGGGGACGCAAAAGCGATCCTTTTAAACTGTATATTTCCGTGCAATACTAAGTATTTCACTTCTATATACGTTTTGCAAAGTGTCTGGACGAC
>JAGWBU010000086.1:0-11018 GCA_021295735.1 Candidatus Poribacteria bacterium
TTCAAAGTTATTGTTTTTTCTTACTATAACTTTAGGACATCAGCCCTATTTATTCAACTTTTTTTGGCGAAGGTATTGTTCAGCAGAAGTAGGTATATTAGGTTTCTTTTCATTGCTTTTATCCACGACGACAAAATAGAATTCGTTGTATGTCTCAAAATGCTGTTTAATTTCTTTCATCACTCTTGTATTAGTATATTCATGATAGTATTCATCCGCTGTTTTACCTTCAAATAGATATACCTTTGCTGAACCATTACTATTTTTTTCAAACTCGAAAGTCTTCCTTCCATACCCGTGTCGTTCCATTTCATCAGCAAAAAAAGTTTGAACGTCTCTCAATATCTTATCTATTTTCTCCGGTATATCTGTCTGAGGTAGACGGTTAGTGGGCAAGAAGTAAATCGGCACAACAACATTTGGGATATTACTTTGTCTTGAAGGCAAAAAGTGTACTATATCCCAAACACGGATGGTCCCATCTTTACCACCACCAGCCACATATTTTGAATCTGTAGAGACATCAACACATTTTACATAATCAGAATATCCTTCTATTGATGTATAACGGTTTCCACTTTCCGCAGACCAGAATTCCAGTTCATTGGTACCGCCACTGATAACGGTGCTTCCATCCGATGTAAATACCAGATCATAGACATTTCCAGCAGGAATCACAGTATAGTTTTGCCAATCTGGCGGATGAAATAATTTGATATCTTCATCATTATCTGCGATTGCAAGTATAGGATTCTGCGGATCGGGTAAGAACTTCATAGCCTCAATCCTTCCAACTTTTTTGTCTATCACATCAATACTTTCTCGCCTGATGACCTTGTTTCCATCAATCTCCCAGATGTTAACGATATCCTTTCTTGAATCTATCGTTGCAATTAGTTTTCCATCAACAGAAAATGTATGTTCTTTTTCAATGTTCTTACCTTTCAACTTGATCGCCTCTATAGGCTTTGTTGGATTACTAACATCCCAAAATTCCAAACCGAGAGTCTCAACCGCTAAGTGTTTTCCATTTGGTGAAAAAGCTGCGTCAAAACATAGACCGCGGATAGAACTAATAAACTTCTCCGCAGCAATATCCCATAATTTCACGCCATAATCAATATCCCTAAAATCAGAGATAGCAAGTATTTTCCCATCCGGAGAAAACGAAACTGAATATCCACTGAACTCTGCTAATGGAGTCGTAGGATTGTGGATATTCCACAATTTGATATTTTTCTTATTATCCTGACTATGGGTCATACTTACTACTAAATTGTGGTTGGTAGGTGAAAATTTGACAGACTGCAAGTAACCACCTTGTACGAATTCTGCAATAAGTGTTGGTTTTTCAGGCACAGTAGCGAATTTCTGTCGAATGTCATCTGGTATCTCCACAGTTCGAGGGATCCGTGGAGGGGGATGATCTTCTCTTGACAAATACTTGTCGATCGCTTGCTGTCTGCTGTCAACTTGTTGATTAAAGTATCTAATTAGAAAAATTACACCGAATAGGATCCCAAATCCAATCAATAATAGTGATAAGAAAACTTTGAATTTCAATTTGTTTTCCTTTGCAATACTGTGCCATATTTGCTTACACTACGAAACCGCTCCTATCGTGACTCTTTTATTGTTTAGCACACCACTCAATGCCGCGCCGCAACACCTCACGAAAGTTTGGATTAGAATAGGTAACGTTGTCATGCCCGCTCTGGAGGCAAAAAACACGGGAATTTCCATATTCACGCGCCCACCCTAACACGTCCATACTATTTGGATGATCAACAGTTAGCAGGATAGTACTATCTTCACCTGCAGATTTCATCGTATAGGTTTCGTCTCCCATTTCCCAATCCGTAAGCCCTTCAGTAATCGGATGGGTGGGATCAGCGACTTGCACCTGCAATGTTTGCTTCGGAAAGTAACCGAAATCAGCACGACTGTTAATCCCGCACATATCAGAAAAGGCATCCCATTCTGGAAATGCAAGGATAGCGTGATGCAGGATGACCAATCCCTGCCCATGTTCAGTGAGACCCAGAATGGCTTTTGCCTGTGTTTCTGTCGGATACGGACGGTGAAAGTTGTAAAAGACGACGGTTTCGTATGCTTTCTGTTCTGGGTCGTCAACAAAGACATCAAGGTCTTCCCGAACAAACGCAATGCCTTCCATACTTTGAAAAACTGCGTCAAAATCTTTTTCACGAAATCCATGTTCTCCAGTTACGACAGCGATTTTCATGGATGTATTTTTCTCCTATCACATCTGTTTACGGCACACGGAGTGTGCCTACTACTATGCAGATTTTGTTTACGGCACGCGGAGTGTGCTTACTACTTTGCAGATTAATCAATAATAGCCTGATATGTTAGCACTCGGAATTGGGGGTGGAACGGTGCTTCGCCAATTAATTGTGTCATCAAGATGCCGATTAATTCTTCAACAGGGTCAATCCAAAATGTAGTGCTTGCAAGACCACCCCAACTGTAAGTGCCTAAAGAACCGAGACTGTGTGTATCAGCAACATTAGTAACAACAGCAAATCCTAAACCGAAACCGCTTCCGCTTCTCCACAGCGGTTGCCAATCATCAGGGATATGATTCATTGTGATAAGTTCAACTGTTTTTCTACCAATTATGTGAACACCGTCTAATTCACCTTCGTTAAGCATCATTTGGCAAAAGCGGAGATAATCTGCTGCAGTTGATTGCAACCCCGCGCCGCCAGCATGGAAAAAACTAAGCGGTCCACTTGAAACAGGCGCGTTCTCCATCACCTGAATACTGCCATCCTCTATGGGTTCATATAACGTTGCATACCTGTCAGCTTTTTCTTCTGGAACAGAGAAGTCTGTATCTATCATGCCTAAAGGTTCAAAAATACGCTTTTTCAAAAACTCTGCAAATGGTATACCTGAGACTACTTCCACAAGGTAACCGAGAACATCGGTAGACATACCGTAATTCCACGCGTCGCCCGGATGATGTAGGAGCGGAATATTACCGAGTTCACTTGCCATGTGTGCAAGATCACCACTGAAAAAATCCGCCTCTCTATACCGGTCATTAATCGGGTGCATCCAGTCGCCACCATAGATGAGACCTGCGGTATGCGTGAGTAAATGCTTTACTGTCATCTCTCGTTCCACGTCAACAATAGCATCGCCATGATTGGCGTAAACCTTCATGTCTTTGAAAGCGGGAATAAATTCGGATACGGGTGTATTGAGTTGAAAATTCCCCTCTTCATAGAGCATCATCACAGCAACGCTGGTAATCGGTTTTGTCATTGAGTAGATGCGGAAGATGGTATCAAATTCTATCGGTTTGACGGATGCAACATCCTGCATGCCGAATTTTTCAAAATGAACGAGCCTGCCTTCACGCGCAATCATCGTCAAAGCACCAGGGATTTTTCCGTCGTCTACCCAGCGTTGCATCGCAGGTGCAATCCGTTCTAACCGCGCTGCGGACATGCCGACTTCTTCAGGCACCGCGCGCGGAATTCCATAATCCATAAGTCTGTTTCTCCTCAGTTAATAACCTAAGTTGTTGGTGTCAGATTAAGTGGCAACATAGATCTGTTGTTGCTGATTACACTATTGCTGTGTCCATTCAATTTTATGGTAATGTCGCTATTCGGAGATCGCTCCCGCTGGATGCCATACGCGCATTCAGCGTTGATTCACAGAACAACCCTCTTTGTAGGAGGGAACTCCGATTCCCGATTACTTTGGAGACTCACAATTTAGAGTGGACATAGCACTATTTCTCTGCATCAAGCAAAGCCTGATATGTGAACTTCCTGAATTCCCCTTGAAAAGGATAACGGTTATTCATAAGCTGCGTCATCAGAATCCCTATGAGTTCTTTTTCTGGGTCAATCCAAAAGGTTGTGGCAGCTGCACCGCCCCAACTGTATGCCCCTGTAGACCGTTTATTTTTATCGTCATCCTTACGGGTCACAACATGGAATCCGAGTCCGAATGCCCCATCTTTGCCATACTGATGATGTGGGTAACGCATCAGTTCAACGGTATCGGATTTTAAAATGCGCACGCCATCCAATTCACCACCATTGAGTAACATCTGACAAAAACGGAGATAATCCGCAGCAGTTGAAACGAGTCCACCGCCTCCCGAAGGGAAGAAGGATACATCATCGTTTGCAAGCGGCGCGTTTCTCGCAAGTCTAAGTCCACCTTCTTCTGTAGGTCTATACAACGCAGCAAATCGCTCTACTTTTACCTGCGGAACTGAAAACGCTGTATCTACCATGCCGAGTGGTTTGAAAATCTTCGTCTGTAAAAATTCTTCAAACGGCATATCGGAAACAACCTCAACAAGATAACCGAGTACATCCGTAGAAACACCGTAGTTCCACCTTTCGCCGGGTTCGAAAACAAGCGGGATATCTCCCAGTTTCTCTGCCATCTCTGCTAAACCTGAACCGCGTTTAAAAATTTTCAGTTCACCATAGAGTTTATCAATAGGTTTGTCGCCCCACCCGTAAGTTAATCCGGAAGTGTGGGTCAGGAGATGTTTCACTGTCATCTTATTTTTTGCGGCATGGGTTTCTGTCTGTTCTTTGTTGTATACCTTCATGTCTTTAAAGGCAGGTATATACATTTCAACGGGATCATCAAGTTGCAAACGCCCTTCATCATAAAGTACCATCACAGCAACGCTTGTAATCGGTTTTGACATTGAATAGATACGGAATATCGTATCGGGTTCAACCGGTTTTTTATTTTCAACATCTCGCATGCCGATGGTTTCAAAATGTGCAATTTTCCCTTTCCTCGCTATGACAGTCAAGAATCCGGGTAGTTGTCCTTTGTCGACGTAACCTTGCAGCGTAGGTGCGATTTCTTGCAGTCGTTCAGCGGAAACACCAACATCCTCTGGTGCTGCCATCGGCAGGCCGTGCTCTTGCAGGACTGTAGCGGTTCCACAGGCGAGTATACCGATGCAGAAAACGAATAATAATATGGACTTTAGATTTCTCAAATTAGTCTCCTTTTTTATTTACGGAACTTGTTTAATATAGCCCCAACGTGTTGTCAATTTTGATTGTGGGTCAACACTAAGAATTTGGGCTAAGCCAACATCCTTAGCCTCTTTAATCTCATCTTCACTCCGTGCAACGTTGGAGATGCGTATCTCTTCAATGATACCTATCAATCCGTTTGCATTGTCAATATTTGGCACACCGATAGTAATCGGATCGTTGCTCTGAAACGAAGCCTCATTGGCTTTCTCTGCCTCTAATTGACCATCAACATAAAGCCGTCCCATATCCCCGTCAAACGTAAAGGCGAGATGATGCCATTTGTTATCTGTAATTTGGGAGGTACCATTCATGTTAAACGCACATGCCCCATTTGCACCGATCTGTGCATGCAAGACTCTCTGATTAACCTCAACCCAAATGCCGTAATTTCGATTGGTACAACCTGCCTGCTGTTTGCAGACGATCCCCTGCCATTTGCCATCATGCCCTGTTACCTTGACCAATACCTCAATAGTGAGTGTTTCCAACTCCAATTTTTTCGTAGAATCTACGACAACATAACCGCTGCCATCACCAGGAAATTCTAAACCTGTTCCAAATTTCGCTTTGACCCACTTGAGACTACCGGTAATTTCACCACTGTGCCCATTCCCAGAAGCGTCTCGGACAGTCTTTCCATTTCCTTCCTCAAAGAGCCAAACGGCAACGGTGTTTCTATCAACAGCTGCATGTGTGGACATAACACTGAGCAAAACTAAGACCGCTGTAGCGATTGAAATATAGAATAACTTTGAACTGGTGCGTTTCATGTTTACTTCCTCCTTTACTCCGATTGATCATGGCAAATACTATACGCGTATTTGCACTTCAGGAACATTATTACTAACAATACTGTAGACTTTGGTTATTTTAACCTAAGTTGCCACCTATAAAATACTTCTAAATCCATGGGATTTGCTCTATAATGTTTCTATCAATAAAACAGAAGGAGAAACCCTATGGAATTAACATTGTAGCAGTTTACACGATTTGTGACGATCTTTTAATTTCACTCGGTCATCAAACACATCCACAAGCACAAATGACGGATGCTGAAGTGATGACAACTGCGATTATCGCAGCACAATATTTTGGAGGCAATCATCAAAGAGCTTGCTGTGTTCTGAAAATCCACGGATACATCCCGAATATGTTAGGACACTCCCGATATAATCGTCTATTTCATCGGATACCTCATTTGTTTCAAATACTTTTATGAAGATTGTGCTACATAGGTGGCAACTTAGGTTACCATAGTGAACTTTGTGTTTTTCTTAACATTTTGAACATGGTCGCGAGCTGGAGTTCGCTCCTACAGTAACCCAAGTTGCTACCTATATCGCGAATGCTCTTGTAGGAGGGGTTTCTAACCCCGATTTAAAAAAGAAGCATAAGAATTAGCTGGAAATCCTTGTTTTTCAGTAAAAAGCAATGTCTACAAGCTTGAAATCTTGTCCGTAGCAACGAAGAAACTATAGTAAAATCTAAAATTACTTGGACAGTTCTTTATAGGTTTGATGTGTTTGTAGTCGCGCAATTCATTGCGCCTCTTCCTGTGAATCAACGCCAAATAAGCGTTTAGTATTTGTCGGGAGCGAGCTCTAGCTCACGACTTTAAAACTGTAGGACACTTTGTCCGTGCCGAGTGACAATGTCCAGTTAATTGTAAAATCCACTATATTAGAGAATTGAATGGCTCTGTGGGTTTCTATTTTCCGTTTGAAAGAGAACTTCTAACTTGCTTTTGGGCTTCCTTTAAACACGGCATAAAGATACCAAAATGCAGGCACTAACATTATACCACCTATCACAACCACAATTAACACAGGTCGTAGCACAGAATCGGGTGCTGCGGTGTTTGAAAAAGTCAGGTTTGGTGTAATGAGATAAGGAAACTGTGCTAATCCCCAACCGAAAATAATTAATGTGACTTGTATCGGAACAAGTACACGCGCAAGTCGAAAGTAACGCTTCCAAATAGCCCAAATTGCACAGATCGCAACAGCACCCGTTAAGACATGAAACGGGATTGACCAAACACTATTGCCCAAGCCACGTCTTATTGAAGGTGCACCTTCCGCAGACAAAAGAAAACTGATCCCTGCCATTATACCGACACTGGCCGCAGCGATAAGTGCACGAACCCTAAAATCCTCCTGCAATGACGAATCGCCAGTTTCAAGGGTAAGATAAACCGAAGCAAGCAGCGCACACAGAGTCAAAGTGAAAAAGCCTATCGCAAAAGGAAACGGTGCGAACCACGATGAGATAAAGTTGGTCTCTACTATGCCAGTATCTACATTGATCTGAATTGTACCTGATGCTACTGAACCTAATGTGATACCTAACATAATTGGGGTGATAATACTCGCAACAGCGAACACACGGCTCCATCTGAGGTGTGTTGTGTCCGATTGATCATCGTAGGTCCGGAAAACAAAGGCAGTACCGCGAAGCACAATGCCGATGAGCATTAGGGTGAGAGGAATATGTAAAGCGGTACCGATTGTCGCGAATGCTACTGGAAACGCTACAAAAAGCAAGACGACAATGACAATTAGCCAGACGTGGTTCGCCTCCCAGATAGGCGCGAGGGCATTAGTGATAATGTCTCGCTGTGCTTTCGCTCTGGGACCCGTCGCAAATAGGTCCCAGACGCCACCGCCGAAATCTGCACCGCCAGTCAACATATAGATAATTAGCGAGATTAACATCACACCTGCGATGCAGATTTCAAGACCGAACATTGTTTTCTCCGTTCACCCTTAGAGAAAGAAATAATTGTAGATTTAAAATTGAAGAATATACTATCCATAGGCGCTTTGTAGCGCGCCTACCGTTGATCTCAAGAGTAAGAAGATAAGATAGCGTATTGATGCATCAATTCTGGAAAATTTGACGGCGCAACAAGATTACAACGATTATTGACAGAAATATGTAAAGCACAGTAAAACCGATAAACGGCACGATGAGATGCGGCATGGGCGTCACGGCATCTGCTGTGCGCATATAGTTATAGATAATCCAGGGCTGCCTTCCAACTTCTGTAACTGTCCATCCTGCTTCAATAGCAATAAACCCAAGCGGTGTGCACCATGAAACAAACCTGAGGTACCAACTGTTGACAGGTAATCCTCTTTGTCTCCATGCCAACCATCCACCGAGGATACCCGCGACAATCATCACTATTCCACACGCGACCATTATCTGAAAAGCGAAATGCACAATTGCAACGGGTGGACGATCTTCAGGTGGAACGTCTTTGAGTCCCATAATCTCAGCATTAAAGTCAGAATGTGCAAGAAAACTGAGTGCTTTCGGAATTTCTATAGCGAATCGGGTAACTTCAGCTTCTTCGTCTGGAATTCCACCAATGCGTAAAGGCGCGCCGCGTTCGGTTTCCCACTGCCCCTCCATTGCCGCGAGTTTGATAGGTTGATGCTTAGCAAGCCGTTTTGCGCTGATGTCACCAGAAATCGGTTGGAGAAGGGCAACTACACCACCGACACACAATGCAATCGCAAATGCTTTTCTATGAAATGCGTTATCTGGGTCGCGTCTCAGAAAGTAGGCATGTATGCCAGCAACCGCAAATCCTACGGCGAGGAATGCAGCTAATGTCATGTGGAGTGCTTGGCTGAATGAGGAGGGATTTAGCATCGCTGCAATAGGGTCAATGTTGGTAACCTTTCCTTCAACGATTGAAAAACCTGTAGGTGTGTTCATCCAAGCGTTAGCAGTGACAACAAAAATGCCTGACAGCATTCCACCTACTAACACCATTACACCAGCGAACCAGTGGACATTCTTCGGCACACGTTCCCATCCGTATAAATAGATGCCGAGAAAGATTGCCTCAACAAAGAACGCTAAGCCTTCCAAAGAAAATGGCATTCCGATAATTGGTCCAGCGTATGCCATGAAAGTCGGCCACAACAAGCCGAGTTCAAAAGACAGAACAGTTCCTGAAACTGCCCCTACAGCAAACATGATAGCAGTACCTTTTGACCATCGTTTTGCGAGCGTCAGATAGGTTTCGTCCTTCGTTTTCAGCCACATCCCTTCGGCAATTACCATAAGTAAAGGCATTGCTATGCCGATAGAGGCAAAAATAATGTGAAAAGCGAGAGACATCGCCATCTGAGCGCGCGCTGCTAATAGGTCTTCCATGTGACTTTACCCATAACAAAAATAGGCGGGTGCAGTGACCCGCCTATAGGATACTGTAGTGATTATGATACCCACGGTTCAAGACCGAGAAGTTTTTTCCCTAACGGGGTCAACTCAGCAGTTTTGCCTTGGTTATGTTCTTTCTCTTTCTGATTTTTTCCGAGTCCTGTTAGTCGTTCGCGCCATCCTGTAACCCTATTTTCGTTTGTATCTTTGCCACCATTTGGCGCTGGTGACATTGTGATATATTGTGCCATCCGTGGACGTACAGCAGAGTTAGGACTACTACCATGCGGCAACGCACTGTGCCAGATAACAAGGTCTCCAGCCTTTCCTGCTATAGGAACTCCCTCATCCTGATATTCGCGTATCAAGCGGCGTGGGTCGGCATCGGTTGGGAGGTTTTTCAACCACGACTCTAATTTTCGATGGAAGCCGGGGATGCAGGTAAATGCTCCCTGGTTGCCGGGGGTATCTGCGAGATATAAAACCCCTTGCACTTTTAACGTTACCGGCATATTATCTAACGACATGTCCCAATGCAAGTAGGGACCGGGAAACTTCCAATCATCGCGTTCGGGGGGATTCATGCTGGCACGGTCAAAACTAACCCATAGTTTTTCATTATCCCAGATTTCTGAGAACGCTTGATGTACACGTGGATATTGGCGGTTATCCCACAAAGCCTGATGTTGATAAATTTCCACCATAATGCCACGACGTGGCGGATCAGTAGGATACCAACTATCCGGATTGTCACCTTCCATTTCAAGAAAATCCCATACGGCTTGTTCTGCAGCACGGCAATTTTTAAGCGGCACTGCTTCACGCACTACGACATAACCGTGTTCTTCCCAAAATTCTAAGTCTTCTTTACTAAAAACAGGCATGAGTTTCTCCAATATTTGATAAAGCTATACTTAAACATTATTAACGAAGCACTTACAAAGCGCGTCTACAGTGAATTTTTCAAACAATTTGAATAACAACAAACACTTATGATGTAAAATGCTGTCGGGCATATTCAAGTCGTTCCGGTACTCCGATATCAATCCATTCTGTTTCGACTTTGTGAACGTAGAGTTGGGATAGGTAAGGGAAGACATCCCGTTCAATAGAAAAGACTTCTTTTTCTGGAAAAGCATTGACAATGGAGCGATTAAAAAGAAAAACTGCACCGTTAGCGCAGCCGGGGCGATCGGTTTGCTGCTTTTCCTTGAACTCACTTATACGTCCTTGTGCGTCAGCAACAATTTCACCGTAAGATGTTAAATCAGACACCGAAATCCCAAGTAGTAATCCATCCATTTCAGGACGTAAAAAGGACAACATATCAGTTAAGGAGATATTTTTCATCAAGATGTCACCGTGCAAAACAAAAACTGGAAAATCATCAACGAAACGAAATGCATTTTGAATTGCACCACCAGTGCCAAGTGGTTTATCCTCTTTGGCATATCGGATTTTCACGCCAGCACATTTTTCACCGACCTGTTTATATAGCACATCGTGTAGATGTCCAGAAGCAAGGATTACTTCATTTACACCAGCTTCAGCCAAAAGTGTTAACTGCCATTCTAAAACGGTGTTTTCACCAATTTTCAGAAGTATCTTTGGAAGTTTTGCCGTTGTCTTACCCAATCTGGTAGAAAGTCCGCCACAGAGAATAATCGCTTGCATGCAGAAATTTCCTTAGTGAACTATGAACACTCTGTCATAGGTACCCACTACCTAAAGGTAGGGGCTTGTGCTTCCTCGCGACTGCGGTTTTCGCTTAGCGTCCACCGTCTT
>JAGWBU010000086.1:11225-23372 GCA_021295735.1 Candidatus Poribacteria bacterium
TTCGCTGGACATTTTGTGATGTCCATCACATTGTTAGCCGTGGACATCCCACAAGCTAAAGCATGGGGATTTGACGGGGAGTGTTAAACTATAGAACCTTATGAGAATAAGGAAACATTTCTATGAGTTAATGCGTTAGTAGTCGCACAATTCATTGTGCCTCTTTTTGTAGGAGCGAGCTCCAGCTAGCGACCTTATGATAAAACTGTAGACCACTTTGTAAACACAGCGAACGACACTGTATTATGAATTGTAGAATCTACTATAAATCACTTTCAGGCAGAAAATCAAATGCACTCTCAATTTGCTCAAGTCTTAACACTTCTAACTTTGGCGACAAATGGATTGCAATTACATCAAAACGGCAGGGAACGTCCAATAAGTTTTGTGATTGTAGATAAGCCAATGCGATTTTAGAAATTTGCCGCTGCTTCTGTTCGGTTACCGCGTATTGTGGCAAGCCAAACTTTAGACTACGCCGAGTCTTCACCTCAACAAAAACGATTCTTTTTTCTTGCTGGGCGATAAGGTCAATTTCACCACGTTGGAAACGGTAGTTTTGCGCAAGAATCTGATATCCTCGCGCTTTGAGATGTTCTGCTGCGAATGTTTCACCTATTTTTGCAATGTTCGGCAGTGAACGACGCATTTGAGTTTCCTTGACTCCACCGCAAGTTGATAAATTTCCAAATGAATAGGTTTGACTAATCTGGTAGCAATTTGAATGTATTTCTATGAATTGCTGAAGCACCAAACTGTGCTATTGCGAGACGATGTTGTGCTGTTGGATATCCTTTGTGTTGCTGAAACCCGTAATTCGGGTAAGTTTGATGGAATTCAATCATCAATCTATCGCGCGTTGTTTTTGCAATAACTGAAGCCGCAGCGATTGACAAACTTAAGCTATCACCCTTAGGAATTGCTTGCCCCGGAATGTTAGTTTTTGGCATCTTTGAACCATCCACAAGCAGATAATCAGGTTTCGGCGTGAGTTGTTCTACTGCTTCCGCCATTGCTAATAGTGTAGCTTGTAGGATATTGAAACGCTCAATTTGACGGTTATCTAACGAACCGACTCCGACTGATATAGCAACACGGTGGATTTCGTCAACCAACAAGGAACGTTGTTTTGAAGTCAATTGTTTAGAATCTTTTAAACCGTGAATTTGACAACCGACAGGCAAGATGACAGCAGCAGCAACAACGGGACCTGCCAACGCCCCTCTACCCGCTTCGTCTATGCCAGCAATTAGGTTGTAACCATTTTGTCTGCGGGCGCGCTCAAAGGAGTCCATCTTGTTATCTTCTTTGTTCTTTGACACGTGCAGATTTACCAGTGCGATCCCTCAAGTAGTATAACTTTGCACGCCGAACAGCCCCATATCGAACCACTTTAATACTTTCAATATTGGGTGAATGAAGTGGGAATGTCCTTTCACTCCCTGTACCAAAGGCAACACGTCGGACCGTAAAAGTAGCACTGGTTCCGCCATGTGCACGGCGAATCACGGTGCCTTCATAAGCTTGAATGCGCTCCTTCTGCCCTTCTCGGATACGGGTATTCACTCTAACAATGTCTCCAGGACTGAACTCTGGAATATCAGTTTTCTTATATTGATTTTCTACAGATTCTATTAAATTCATTGTTTATTCCTCCTTTCTTCGTATTTTAACAAGATGATTTATTTTCTGATGTTTGCAAAAGAGCAAGTTCTTCATCAGTGAGTTCAAGGTTTTGAAGTAAATCTGGACGGTGTTGGGCAGTCCGTTTAATTGCTTCTGCATGCCGCCACTTTTTTATGTTCTCATGATGCCCACTTAACAGCACTTCTGGCACTTTCATCTCCTCATATTCAGCAGGACGTGTATAATGTGGATGATCGAGCAAATCTTGACTAAAAGAGTCTTCATGTGCCGATTCAAAGTCTCCTAAAGCCCCCGGCAAAACGCGCCCGATGGCGTCAATTAGCACAAGTGCTGCGACTTCACCACCACTCAAAACGTAATCACCAATTGAGATTTCAGTTGTGACAATTTTTTGGCGAACCCGTTCATCAATCCCTTTGTAGCGACCACATATAAGGATAAGATGAGATTCCAGAGACAACGCTTCAACGAGCGATTGTGTCAACGGTGTGCCTTGTGGTGTTAAATACACAATTTGTGCATTGGATTCTGTGTTCAACGCTGCAACAGACGCAAAGAGTGGCTCTGGCTTGAGAATCATCCCCGCACCGCCACCATAAGGGTAGTCATCAACAGTTCTATGTTTATCTGTTGCCCAATCCCGCAGATTATAGACGTTAATACTGAGTCGGTCTGCGTCCTGAATGCGTTTTAAAATGCTTGTCTGCAGGGCGGGTAGGATTATCTCTGGAAACAGCGCGAGCACATCCATTTTCATCTTGACGCTTGCCTGTCATCGCTATTCTTTAGTCCTCGGTTCCTCAAGTAGTTCAAGAATAACCTTTTTGTTTGCTTTCAATCCAGCAGTATATAGCAACGTTCTAATTGCTTTAAGAGTTCGTCCGTACCTACCGATAATTTTACCTAAATCCGCTTCTGCGACACTTAATTCAATAATAACCACCTTTTCGCCAGTTACTTCGCGGACTACTACATCATCAGGATAGTCAACAAGGGCTTTTACGATGTATTCAATAAGTTCTTTGAACATAACTAACTTTCAGTGGTTATAAAGCATAAAATAGAAAAAACCAGTAGCACCTGAAAAACTATTCTTCTTCAGAGGATTCGGATGCTTCCTCAGTGAGAAGAACTTCCTGATCATCTGCAGACAGAGGCATATCCTCATTTTCGTCTGATTCAACTGCTTCATCGTCAGGAAGTGGTTTTCCAAGTTTTTCAAAAGTAAATTTCTTCCAGATACCTTGTTGTGAAAGCAATCTTTTAGCTGTATCTGTTGGTTGAGCACCACGTCTTAACCACTTCAATGCTTTCTCTTCGTCAATCACGACATCTGCTGGATTCGTTATGGGATTGTAATGACCGAGACGTTCCAAAAAAACACCATCTCGCTGGGCTCGCGCATCGGCTGCAACGAGCCGATAAAAAGGACGTTTTTTTCTGCCGAGCCGTTGTAATCTAATTCTAACTGCCAAAAAATACCTCCTGGTATATAGTAAACCTATAATTATCCTTATATTTTTGTGCTCTGGCGGCTTTTAACTTACTACTGATGGATGAATGTAAGAAGCGAAATGAATTGCGCGACTACAAACACTTCTGTTATTTTGCATTTGTTCAAATCAACACTAAATGCGCTTATAGTGTTTGTTGGGTTTCACTACGTTCTACCCAACCTACAATACTGTGTTATTTACGGCGTTTACGTTTCCGAGGCTTTCTTTTTTTTCGCTGTGTTTGAGGGAGCATACCCATTTTTCCAGCCATCTTTGGCATTGCCATTGATGCTTGTTGGTTCAACATGTTATTCATCATGCGGAGTTGCGAAACCAATTGATTAACCTGATTTACCGAAGTGCCGCTTCCTTTGGATATGCGGACTTTCCGACTCCGATCTAACAGCTGAGGATTTTGCCGTTCCTCAGGTGTCATAGACTGTATCATCGCTTTGGCATATTTCAGATGACTTTCATCTGGTTGTAAGTCTTTGACTGGTAATTGGTTCTTAAAAGGAACGAGATCCAACAATTGGTCAAGGGGTCCCATATTTTTTATTTGTTCAAGCTGCGTGAGGAAATCGTTAAAATTTAATCCTTTTCTCTCCGATAGTTTGCGTTCTAATTCACGTGCTTGGTCTTCGTTAAAAACAGCTTCAGCTTTTTCCATCAAGGTTTGGAAATCGCCTTGACCGATGATACGAGACGCCATCCGTTCAGGATGAAATTCCTCAAGTGCAGCTGCCTCAATCTTCTCTCCTACGCCAATGAATTTTATCGGTTTTTCAGTGACAGAACGGATAGAAAGCGCTGCACCACCACGTGCATCTCCATCCATTTTGGTCAAAATAACACCGCTAATATCTAAATCGTTATTGAAGTTTTCTGCGACGTTCACTGCATCCTGACCGGTCATTGCATCAACCACGAGCAAAATCTCAGAAGGATTTACCGCATTCTTGATACTTTGCAGCTCTCCCATCAAGGTTTCATCAATGTGCAAACGCCCTGCAGTGTCAATAATAATACAATCGTAGCCTCGTTTTAAGGCATCTTGCACAGAATCCTTGGCAATTTTAACAGGTGACACGTCAGTACCCTGGGCAAAAACAGGGGTCTCAATTTGATCCCCAAGCACCTGTAGTTGTTTGATTGCGGCGGGGCGATAAACATCAGCCGCAACAAGCATCGGGTTGCGGCCTTCTTTACGGAATTTAAGTGCTAATTTTGCTGCGACTGTTGTTTTACCAGCACCTTGCAAGCCTGCTAACATCACAACCGTCGGACCGTTGGGTGCTATTTGAATCTTCGCAGATTCAGTCCCCATCAAAGTTGTCAATTCCTCTTTGATAATTTTTGCGATTTGGAGCTCAGGTGTGAGACTGCCCATCACCTCCTGGCCAAGTGCACGCACTTTGATATTTTCTATAAAATCGCGTGTGACCTTGTAGTTAACGTCTGCTTCTAAAAAAGCGCGACGCACCTCACGCAGAGAATCAGAGATGTTGTTCTCTGTCAACTTTCCCTGCCCTTTTATCTTTTTGAAGGTGCTTTGTAATCGTTCGCTTAAACTCTCAAACATGACGATGTGTCCTTTATCAAAGGGAATCAATTATAGAATTATAGCAGATTTTATGGTCTCTGTCAAGTTTTTTTCGTCTTGACATAAATCTATATCTATGTTAAAACCATGTTATGAAAAACACATCAATAAAATTTATTTTCACCGTCTGTTTAACAGTTTTCTATCTTGGATGTCAAGGTGGCGCATTCAATTCTGGCTCTGGCGGATCTGGTTCAGGAATCATTGAAAAATCTGGCGAGTTAACACAAAATGAAATCTGGGATGGACCTATCTATGTTACAGGGACTGTTATTGTCCCAGAAGGCATCACGCTGACGATCCGTGCGGGGACGATTATCGGGTTTGAACCAGCAGACGATCCAAGTGGAATCGTTGTGCATGGTGAACTCTACGCTGAAGGCGCTCCTGATAGAATGATAGTTTTCGGTTCTTTAGGCACTCCGAAAACACCACCGAAATCTAAAATGGAACAGACAGCTACGACACCGATTGTACCTCCAACTCAAGGAATAGATGCAGCGCTGCCAAAAACAGGAGATTGGCAAGGTATTAGGATTGAAGCACAGAGCCCCAACAGTCGACTCACGTATTGTCGGATTCAGCACGCTACTAACGCTATTGTATGCGCAACGGATTCTGTTCAAATTGAGAGATGTCTTTTCAGCGAGAACAAAATCGGTGTGCTTTGCGAGGATACCAACCCAACTATATCCGCCAATGAGTTCAACAGAAATGGGAGTGGGGCACAATTTCGCGGTGCCGCCGCACCTGAAGTGGAATACAATGAATTCAATGCTAACCGATTTGGGCTGGTATGTGAAGATGATTCACGCCCACGTATCCAACATAACAATATCCGATCAAACTATGAATATGCTATCATCTGTTACTCTACCTCCTCTCCAGAGATTGTGTCCAACAATATTACTTTGAACAACGGCTGGGCAGTCTATGATGGTGGCAGACTACGGGACAATTACATCAGCGGGAATAAACAGGTAGGACCCAATGTAACTGAACTGAGTATCGGAACACAGAGCGATCAGTTTTATAGCGTTGATGAGGTTTTTGACCCAAGAACTACGCCAGTTTCAGAGGCAGGGGTGCCGAAGGATAATTTTTAATCATCATGAGTCGTATCAAAGCGTATCTTGAACTTATTCGTTATCCACTATTTGCAATTCCGATTGTTGCGACACTTCCGGGCGCGCTTATTGCCAGCGAAGGACAATTGACATGGCGCGTTGCTGCAGCACTCATCATCGCGTTGTTCGGCTACTTTGCGGGTATGATAAAAAATGACTATTTTCACCGTGAAACAGATGCGCTTACAAATCCTGAACGTCCTCTTCCTTCAAATCGCCTAACGCCTAAACAAGCTTTGGTGCCCGCAAGTATTATCTATGCACTATGCGTTCTCTGCGGATTTTTGCTAAACGTAAAAGCGGGTTTACTGGTAATGGCGTTAGTCGCAATTTCGCATCTCTATAATGCGTTTTTCAAAGCAAAAGGAATCTTAGGGAGTTTAACACTGCCTTTGGGAATTGGAATGTTGAATGTCTTTGGCGCGTTAGTCGTGAGTGGAAGTGTGCCACGGTTAGTCTGGTATGCTTTTGGGGCAACAACACTTTACGATTTAGGCACACATATTACAACCACGTTTAAAGACATTTCACGGGATAGAGAGCATGGTATCACAACAACACCTGTACAACTCGGTATTCGTCCAGCGCTGTTTTTGTCTGCCGCCGCAACGATATTAGCTTTTGTTGTCGCGCTTCTACCGTATTGGCTGGAAGATCCGCTTATCCAAAAATCTTATGCCGTTTGGGTAATTCTGGGTGTACTCGCTGCTATTATAACCCGTATCCCACTCTATCTGCAACCGAACGAGAAAAACGGTTATTTTGCGTTACAGGGATCAATGATCGGTTCAATTATGTTTTTTCCGTGCCTCATCGGTGCACAAGTATCTGTTATCATCTCTGCAGCTGTGATTCTACCTTTGTTGTTAGTGACAATGTTCTTGTTAAGAATTACACGACAAGAGGTCTGAAGATAAATATTGTAGATTTTTAACGATATAGTAGATCGGGTACTGTAAGGGTGGGTCCCCGTGCCTGCCCGTTGTTTCTTATCAATAATGGCGAGGCACAGAGACCTCGCCCTACAGTGATTTAAGATAGACTTTACAATAAAGGATAAAATATGAAAAATATCGTTTTTCTTATTACTGACACGTTCCGTTATGACAACCTCGGTGAACGCGCTGAAAAACCTATCCGTACACCACTGCTGGATAAATTTGAAGCGGAACGTGCAACTGCTATTGACAAATTCTATATGAGTAGTTTTCCTACAATCCCGCACCGCACTGATGTAGCGACTGGCACATTGGGATGGCCCCACTACGGGTGGCAACCAATTGATCAGAGCGGTCCAAACCATATCGCACAGCTCTTAGGTGGGCAAGGATACGCAACGCAGCTAATCTGCGATTGCCCGCATCTGTTTAACGCCCGGTTCCAGCAAGGATTTCAAGCTGCCTTCCAACATCGCGGACAAGAGGGTGATAAACCGCTGCTCCATCTGAATGACGAAATACAGACGATCATGCCGGACGACAAAACGCGTCCGAATCCTGCTTTCCGTGGAAATACTTTGCCTAATACCCACCGTTGGACAAACAGATACTACCAATACGAGGCAGAAACGTTTTCCGGGAGGACATCGCAATCCACTGTCCGATTCTTAGAGGAGAACTATCACTCGGGACCTTTCTTCCTCTGGGTTGATTTCTTTGATCCGCACGAACCTTGGGATCCACCCGAATATATTGTCAAACGCTACGATCCAACCTACTCTGGACCACCAATGCTACATCCAAACTATGGGCGATCATCTATTTATACCGATGCGGAGTTGCATAATCTGTGGGCACACTACGCTGGCGAATCGGAGATGGTTGATCGGCATATCGGACGAATTCTTGAAAAAGTTGACGACCTTGAACTTTGGGATGATACGCTTGTTGTCGTAATGTCTGACCACGGGATGTCTATCGGGGAACATGGTAGGACAGGAAAATCTAACATTGATTCTGAAGACCCACGGTATTGGCCTACCTATCCTGAAATTAACCATGAAATGTTTTTGATTGCTGGCGGTGATGTGCCACAAGGACAACGTCTGGATATGATTGCGCAACCGATGGACATTCTACCAACCTTGTGTGATTTAGCAGGTGTTACGCTTGATCCTCGGAAACCTTTTGACGGACGTTCCTTTGCAGATGCACTTCTCAGCGGTGACTCACAACACAGAGAATATGCGGTTACTGGCACGCATATAGGTTCACGCAACGGCACTGTGCCACGCCGCGCGACAACACCCTTCCTTGTAACCGAACGGTGGGGATACGCGCCGGTAGGTGAACACGGCACACCTGAATTGTTCGACTTATCAGTAGACCCGATTGCGACTAATAATCTTGCTGAGGACAATGCTGCACTTGTCGCCGAATTGCATCAGCTCTTTATGGCACACCTTTTGGAGCATAATGCACCAGAAACTTTCTTAGCACTATGGCAAGACCCACCGACAGGAGAAGGTAAAGGCAAATGGTCAATTGATTATCCTGAAGAAAAAGAATAAAACACGTAGAAAATAAATTTAGGGCAAGCCTCTGTGCGTATATTCGTCCAGGGGCTTTTGCCATTTGATGAATCATAAAAATAAAAATAACTTGATTTTCATTCAAAATTAAGGTAAACTGTAAGGAAATTAACGAAATGCGTTAAATAGTTATTAGGCATTTGAAATTCCTCTGCTGCACCTCAAATTCTATCTGTTGCATATTCCATTCCTAAACATATCCAAATCATAGTAGGATTAAATGAATACAAGAATTTTTAGCATCATAAGCGTGTTTATTCTGACATTGACCTTCTCTTCGTGTACTATGACGTTAATAGGTAGTTCTGTATATGTTGAGCAACTCTACCAATCCGCTGAACAGTTATACACACAACAGAACTATGAAGGGGCGATCACCAAGTATACAGAAGCACTTATAGAATCAGAAAAGTCCGGTGTAAAAACTGAAAATATTGACAAAGACTTTACAACGCTGGCCAATTTCAAGATTGCAGTTACTTACTCCCGACTTGCCGAACAAACAGGGAACGTTAGCCATTACTCTACTGCGATTCGGTTAGTGGAAAATGTCGCACCAACGGCTACTGTGCCGAAACATCAAGAGGGATTAACATATCTCTGGGGGCATATTCTCTATCGTACAGAGCAATATGAACTCGCTGAAGAAAAGTTCTTACAGTTAATTGAAAACTTTCCAAACAGTCCACAGATAGAGAATGCGTGGTACGCCATTGGACAGTTAAATTTTAAATCGCAAAACTATGAAAACTCTCGAATTGCCTTCAGGCATATTCTTGCTGCCTATCCTACCTCCGAATTTAAAGACGATGCGCTTTACCTCATCGCCCAATCGTTTCTTGATGAAGAAAACTATGAGCTCGCCTACCCGGAATTTGATAGATTTTCCACAGAAGAATTTAAGAACTATCCCGAGATGCATGCCGATGCGATGTACAAATCCGCATACTGTTTGAATCAATTGGATAGACACGACGAAGCAATTAGTCGTTATATAAAATTCATCATAAAGTTTCCGAAAAGTCCACTCGTAACTGCAGTATACTTCGACCAGGGCGGAATTTTTGCTAAACAGAAAAACTATGAAAACGCACGTGTCAACTACGAGTTAGCACTTCAAAATACAACAGACCAGCAACTCCAATCAGAAATACAGGCTGCAATTGGACAAATGTATTTTGACCGCGCTGACTATGAAAATGCAATCGCTGTTTATACTGCCCTTATTAATGCTTATCCGTTAAGCGACTTTGTAGCAGATGCGAAACTCGGAATCGCAGACAGTCAGTTTCAATTGGAACGTTGGAACGATGCAGTTAGTTCTTATCGAGCCGTTATACAACATGAACTCCAAAATGGTGACGGCACCGAATACGTTTTTACACCTTATTGTTTTTTCCAAGTTGGGGAAGCGTTTTACAAATTCGTCACCTCTCAGAACGAAACAGTTCTGAGCGAAGAGTTAATCGGAACCCTGGAAGTCGCGTTAAAATCTTACCAAACAATAGCTAAGCTCTTTCCAGATAACCCGATTCTACCGCATGCATCGTATGGTGCAATCTGGACATTGGACAAGTTGGGACACACAGCAGATTTTCAGAAAGCCGCTTACGATTTTATTCAAAAGTATCAAAATGATCCTGAATTTGACATTTTTGCAGCGGAAGTGCAACTGCGTAGTGCCGACATAAAGCGCACAAAATTTAAACAATATGTCGACGCAGCAGAAGAATATGCGCAAACTTGGGATTATCCGCCATTACCAAAGTTCCTCCTCCTAAAATTGAAGGCAAAGTTTTTTGAGGGGCTCTCTTATTATCAAGCTGCCAATTCGGTAAGTGATGATAAAGTAAATACGTCTGCAGATTTGAGAACGGAATACCTTAAAAAATCTGTCGAAGCATATCACGCTGCTATAACATTTTTTTCTGATGATGTATACCTTAAAGGCGTTGAAGAGGGAAGGTATGACGACTTTGCTGAACGAAGATCGCATGTTGAAGCGTGCATCATGAATGCAGCACTTTCGCACTTGGCACTTGAAAACCCTGATCAAACGATTAGCCTTTATATGTCAATTCCTGATTCAAGTCAGCACTACCAAAAAGCGCAATATTATTTGAGAAAACTTGTAAATAATGAAGATCTTGTTGATGAAATTGAAGTAGTTGAACTGGAATCTATACAAAAATGACTTTGCGTTGATTAGAAGGTAATATAAAACTTTGTTTTTTTTCAAACTAAACATAAGGTAATTTTGTCTCATTAAGTACGGTGTCAAAATGTATATATAGGAAGAAAGAACAAAAGCACATGGAATCTTCAACCGAATTAGTCAACAAACTTAGACATCTTGTTGAGGAGTCTTGTATCCTGCAGGGGGATCAGGTATCGGCTTATACTTACGACAGCATAGTTCCTGAAGTAGTTGTCCTGCCTGCCTCTGTCCAAGAGATGCAAAATGTTCTTCAGTTTGCATCAGCACATGATTATACCGTTATGCCCGCAGGTGCGGGGACAAAACTCGGAGTCGGCAACTTACCACCGAAAACGGATATAGTGTTGGCAACGACTCATCTAAACAGTGTGGTGGAATATGAACCTGCTGATTTGACCGTAACTGTAGAAGCAGGTATTCGGTTAGCCGATCTACAAACTGATTTAGCGAAACATCGGCAATTTTTTCCGTTAAATCCACCTTATGGGAACAGATGTACTATCGGAGGGATTGTTGCTACAAATGCCAGTGGCCCACTTCGTCTTCAATATGGAACTGCAAGAAATTTGGTCTTAGGTATGCACGTCGTGCACGCCAATGGTACAGTCGTAAAGAGTGGTGGTAAAGTCGTTAAAAATGTCGCAGGATACGATCTTAACAAACTTTATATCGGTGCTTTTGGAACGCTCGGTATTATCACTGAAGTAACGCTCAAATTAGCACCGCTACCTGCACGTCAGGCGATTGTTGCTGCGCAGTTTCAAAACGTTCAAGATGCAGTTAATACTGGATTGTGTATAGTCAGTTCACAGACGCTACCAACATTTGTAAATCTATGCACAAATTTGTGTATTGACCAATTTTCGGATAGAAAACCGACATTAATAGTCGGATTTGGTGGAGATTCTGATACTGTAACATGGCAACTCAACTCAGCGCAATCACTTGTGGAACAAAACGGTGCTTTAGGTGTGCAAATTATTGAAGGGGAATCGCAAGAAAGTATCAGTCATTTTATTCAGGAATTTTCTACGGTTGATAAGGCAACCGATACCGCGACCGTAAAGGTTAATCTCAAGCGGACAGATATCGCAGAATTTGCTGAGATAGCATTGGAAGTTACAGATAAGATGATGGCACTGTTAGGAAATGGTGTCCTTTATCTAAAAATAACATCAGATTCTGATACCGATTTACAAGAACTTGCAAACACACTAACGGAGCTACGTCAAAATGCTGTAGATGCAGGAGGCAACCTAATCATAGAGGCTGCACCACCTGAACTCAAACGGCAGATAGATGTGTGGGGTTCCATTGGTAGCACTCTCAACTTGATGAAACAGGTTAAGGCAAAGTTTGATGGTGGTAGTGTATTGAACCCCGGACGTTTTGTTTCAGGTATTTAGCACTCCCCGTCAAACCCCCTGCCTTTAGGTAGGGGATGTCCACGGCTAATGATGTGATGGACAGCACGAAATGTCCAGCGAAAGCGGAATAAAACCCATCGCTATAACGAAACCTATAAA
>JAGWBU010000086.1:23380-29106 GCA_021295735.1 Candidatus Poribacteria bacterium
CAGCACTGCAGACTGGAATGCGTGAGCGGAGGCACCCCCTCCCGAAGTCTAAGGACTTGTCGCGTGGCGTGCCTGGTAGGAAGGGCAGCTGTGAAATGGGTGGAAAGATAGCCAACCCACGACATTGCGAAAAACAAATCAAACAGGCGGGCTTAGCCGCCTAAAGTGGAGACACTATAAGACGGTGGACGCTAAGCGAAAACCGCAGTCGCGAGGAAGCACAAACCCCTACCTTTAGGTAGTGGGTACCTATGACACCCTAACATCAAGCACGCATTGAAAAGGGAGATCATAACATGGAAAACACAAAAGGGAGGATTCTGTGGATTGATAGCGCATTAAGAGTACCATTGGCAAGCCCATATTTGAAGTCTGAGTTGAAGCTTTATGTTCGGTTTTTAGAGTATCACGGATATGATGTTGTGGTAACAGATAACGGTGTAGAAGGGATCGCTTTGCTCAGAGAAAAAACATTTCACGCTGTATTATTAAATTATGAATTGCCAACACGCAACGGGGACATGCTCTCACGCACACGAAAAGAGGACGCACACATTCCTGTCATTCTGCTGACTAAAGTCGGTGGACAAGAGATAATGGAGAAAGCGAGTCTTCATGGTGTTAACGATGTTTTGATAATGCCTACAAACCCCAGACAGTTGGTTTCATCACTCGCATTTTTACTTGAAAAACAGAACATGCGAGAAACATATACACCGCAAGCGTACGTCAAGAACTTTAATAAACAATACGCTTTGGAACACAGTCAGACACATACTTTGTTGGATGAACTTCATGATAAGGACTGGCAGGCGTGGATAGATGCTTATGTCCATTTTGTTGAATGGGATATCAGATTGGATTCTCTTTCTAACGTTGATGAGCTTAAAACTATCCATGCCAGTGAAAAACGTGAAGCCAACTCCGCTTTTGCTGACTATATCCAAAACACCTACAGTTTATGGCTTGACGATGAAAACTCGCCTGCATTATCCGTAGATGTTTTTTACAAATATGTTATTCCAGAGATACAGATGGGAAAATCCGTGCTGTTTGTCGTAATGGATTGTATGCGGTTGGACCACTGGTTGAAAATTGAGCCGCTGCTCTACCGTGATTTTCGCATCACAAAACACTATCACTATTCTATTTTACCGACAACGACCCGTTATGCTCGGAATGCTATTTTTAGCGGTCTTTTTCCGAGAGATTTAGCCGAAAGATACCCTGAGTTGTATGCTGAACCCGATGAGGGACATACAAGTATTAACCGTTATGAGAAAGAACTCCTATATTTACAACTTGAGCGACATGGGATAGTCTTAAAACCATCGCCACATTATTTCAAGATTTTTGATGCGCGCGGGGAAATTCAATATTTACAGTGGTTAACTGACGCAAACCGGATTAGTTTGGCAGCAGTTGTCGTAGATTTTCTTGACATGCTGACGCACCTACGGAGTGAGGAGTCTCTCTTTCAACAACTCATTCCGAATGAAGAAGCGTTTCGGACACTTGTACAAACGTGGTTTCAGAGTTCACGTCTCTATAAAATAATTAATCTTGCAGCTGAACGTGGAACAACCATAATAATTACATCGGATCACGGATCAGTGTTGTGTCAAAACGCTGCGAAAATTTCGAGCCATCACGAGCTTACCAGTGGACTTCGAGCAAAAGAGGGCAAAAACATATCATGTGCCCCTGAAGCTGGATTGCTCATAGATGATCCGGAAGCATATCGGTTACCAGGCGATGCAGCAGCAAAAAACTACATCATTGCGAAAGAAGATTATTTTTTTGTTTATGAAAGGCAGTTTAACGTATATAAAGAAATGTTTGAGGGCAGCTTCCAACATGGAGGCATTTCATTTGAAGAGATGATTCTTCCCTGTGTTGTGCTTGAACCGAGGTGAATTGCAGTTGTCAGGTAAACTGTAAAATATACTTTTACGTTATCAGTAATCAAAATTTATTGAATGTTCTCTTCCAAGGAGAAGAAACGTATGCAAAAGAACACTAAACCTAATATCACTTCACTTTGGGTGCTGTTAATATTTATCACACTAATATTTCCGATTAGCACACAAGCACAGTTTCCTGATTTTGAGTTTTCCGACAATCAACCTGTTGAAAAATTAAGCGCTGAAGGGTATATCTCTTTGGATAAGGTACAACCCGGAAGGGATTTCCAAATCGCAGTTGTTGTACAGATTACAGAAGGATGGCATGTTAATGCTAATCCCGCTCGCGAAGGACTTATACCAACTGAGGTAACACTTCCCGATACGCCGAACTTAACTTTTGGGAAAGTGGTATATCCGATAGGGGACACACTCAATCTCGCTTCAATAGGAGAAGCACCAGTCTACCACGACACCATCACTATCGGCATTCCAGCAACTTTGCTTCAAAACACGCCAATTGGACCTACAACTTTGGATATGCAGCTTCGTTATCAAGCGTGTAATGATGAACAGTGTCTGTTACCAGAAACGTTAAGTGTTACTATACCGATAAATGTTGTCAGTTTAGCTGAAACCGCACAACAAGTTAATGAAACTATTTTTGCTAATGTTGCATTCGAGACACCGACAAATATCAGCGATGAAGGTGAAGGGGGGATTGCAGGAGCGTTATCTGGAGGAAAATTGTGGCTTGCATTCCTGCTTGTGTTCGCTGGTGGAATTGTGACGAGTTTAACACCTTGTGTATACCCGTTAATTCCAATCACAGTCTCAATCTTCGGCGCGAATGAGTCTACTGGTATTTTCAAATCATTTCTACTTTCTGTTGTGTATGTCCTTGGCATCGTCGTGACCTATTCAATTTTAGGTGTTGCAGTGGCATCAACAGGCGCAGTATTCGGTCAGATAATGGCGAATCCATGGGTAATCGGATTTATCAGTTTGATTCTCGTTACGCTTGGGTTGTCAATGTTTGGTGTTTTCGAGATTCGTCTTCCATCTTCTATGCAAAACAAGCTGAATACTGTTGGTGGCGCTGGATTTGTCGGTGCATTCGGGATGGGAACTGTTGCGGGAGTCATCGCAGCACCATGCACAGGACCGGCATTAGCTGCGGTCTTGGCATATATTGCGACTACAAGCAGCTTAGTGCTCGGGTTCTGGCTGATGTTTACGTATGCCCTCGGCATGGGATTACTGTTCATCTGCATAGGTACGTTCTCTGGTTTGCTTTCTGCCCTACCACGTTCAGGTGGATGGATGTATGTCTTGGAAAATATCTTTGGCATCGCGATAATTACGATGGCACTCTACTTCCTCAAAGATGTTGAAGTTTTTGCCCCGTTGAAGAGTTTTCTGCAGAACTCACTTCCGTTTTTTGCTTTTGCAGGAGGCTTAGTTATAGTTGGATTATGGCTTAGTAAATTGACAGAACGTTTCAGTGGTATTCCATCTGAAAAGAGGGTTCAGAAGGCGTTCGGTCTGCTGTTGGCAGTACTCGGTGCATATATGATAGTAGGCGGACTTCAACAGCCTGCTGCTGGACCACACCTGAACTGGGTTTACGATGAACCGGCGGCATTGGAGGCTGCTAAACAGGAAGATAAATTAGTAATGCTTGATTTTTACGCGACTTGGTGCGGCGCCTGTAATGAACTGGATCATAAAACTTTTTCTGAGCCGGTTATTGTTGACAAGTTAGAGAATTATGTTACTGTCAAGCTTGATTTTAGTGCTGAATCTGACAAGATATTGACAGAAAAGTATCAGATTCGCGGATTGCCTGTTATTATTTTTATGGATGCGCAACGGAATATTCTTGAGCGGATTGAAAAGTTTGTTGACGCGGAGGATATGCTCAAAATAATTGAAGATGTTGAGACTAAAGCAAAATCTACTAAGCGGAACACTTTGTAGGAGACTTACATGAAATCTGTTGAACAGGCTAAAAAAGGATCATTTTTTTCATTTAATCGCTGGCTAATATGTACTGAGATCGTTGCCATCATCGGATTTGTACTGCTTGCGGCACTTTACACGCAACGCGGCGGTGCTGAACCTGAATCTCCACCGTTCTCTCAAGCTGAAACCTTCCTTGCTGAGGCAGATGCGTCCTTTAACAAACAGGACCTGGGTAGAGCTGTGTTCCTCTATTGGCAAGCTTTACAAGCATTAGAAACCGAAAAAACAGAAGGAAACAAAGCAGACCGTTTGCATGCTAACCTCCGTATTGCAGAGATCTATTCCCAAAGTAGTTGGTTGAAAGATGCGAAATCACGTCTGGAATATGCTTCACATATCCAACCTGACCATGAAGATGTTCTTCTCTTAAGTGGTAAACTTTTTCGCGATGACGGTGCGAAAGAAGAGGCAGCTGAGCAATTTTTGGCGGTGTTGGATAGAAACGCTGACAATGCCGAAGCACACTATCTTCTCGGCGTTTTGTATCAAGGGAATAAGCAGTATAAAGAAGCGTCAACACACTACAGAGCAGCAATTGAAAATGATCCTGAATTCATACATGTCCCATCTGAAAAAGCGCCTATCGGTGTGCTTGCGCGCCTTCAATTATCGCGGACCTACAACAAGATGCTTCAAAGCTACCGATTTCTTGATCGAGAACTTACCAGTGAGGATATGGCAGAAATCACTCGGCTTGAAGCACAGTCAATTAACCTTTTAGAACAAGCGCTTCAGGGACAACCGGGAATGCAGGAGATTGTCAATGACTTGATCGGTTTACTCTATGTGCGTGCCAATGCTCTTAAACGTGAAGCAGCAACAAGACCTTATGCAGACGCGTTGGAAATCTATGAACGCATTGTGGAACTTGACCCGACAGAAGTACAAGCGTGGCAGGAGATGGCTGAAATTTATGAAAGTTATCTCAGGGATAAACCCAAAGCACTTGAAATGTACCAAAAGATCTATGAACTTGCACCGCATGCAACTTACTTAGCGATAATCAAATCACTTGAAGAAGATGTTGCTGCAGAAAATGAAGAATTGGAATGATGGAATTTAGGAACTACAACTTTTGGAATTTACTAAGAAGATTTGAGCAACATGAGCAGCGATGTCTTTTTAACATATTGTTAATTTTCTGTTTAACTTCATTCGGAAACTTCTTTGTTAGTTTGTGAAATCTTTTACCTTTTTTGCTATATGATACCTTAACAATTTCAAGTGCTAAGGGTAAATATTCCAGGTAAGCTCGTAGTTTTCTCCCCGCTTTTTTAGGCAAATATGGAACAGTTTTTACTACTCCGTCTGTTCCTTTTTTAATTCCGTTTGAAGTATGTGCGGCAAGTTTGCTCGCCACCGTCCCTATTTTTTCTCGATGCTTATATAATATCTTAGCAAGTTCCATTGCTAAAGGCAAAAACGGTGATATTCGGGTTAATGTTATACCAGCTGCCTTTGGCAAATGTGGAATCATTGCATTTATGGCAGGTCTTAAGGAAGTTATACTAATCATTGAATTTTCTCCTCAAAAATGGGTCAGAGATCTCCATAGTGTCCTGAATTTACATGGATTTTGGTATTATAACCTAAGTTGCTACCTATGTAGTACAAACTTTATGAAGATAAAAAAATAAATTCGGTATTTTCCTTAGTCCCGCCAAATGCGCGTGTGGCATTCAGCGGGACTGAAGAGCGTTTGACATATTCAGAATATATCTAATACCACATTAACTTGATTCATATTTATGGAGCAGTTAGGAAAACGTACCTTATGCGTCAATTTAAGGATATACC
>JAGWBU010000086.1:29320-37806 GCA_021295735.1 Candidatus Poribacteria bacterium
TAAATTGACAGTTATGGAGCGGTTAGGAAACCGCTCCTACCGTCCGGAAAATGCGATAAATCCCGTTAATTTGGTATTATAGGTTATAGAAAAACTATAATTAAAAGTATGGAACCATATATCAAATTTAAGGTGTCTGAAGTGTTGAAACAAGACGTGTAGGAAAGAGAGAAGCCGATGAGAGGATTTGAACCTCCGACCTACTGATTACGAATCAGTTGCTCTTCCACTGAGCTACACCGGCTTGACATATTATAAAAAAGAAATGCCGAGAGGCAGAATCGAACTGCCGACACATAGATTTTCAGTCTACTGCTCTACCGACTGAGCTATCTCGGCTCAACAATATATTTTATCATTAAATGATATGATTGTCAAGTTTTTTGACAATTTTTTATTCGGACCAAATACCAATTTCTTTATAGAAACGGATCGCACCGGGGTGAAAGGGCGTGCCTACATCTTTGACGGCATTTTTCTCATTGATGGCTTTGCCAGCTTTATGTGCCTTGACAACTTCAGCACGATGTGTATACAAGGTCTTCGTAAAATGGTAAACCGTGTCTTCATCTGCATTCTCAGAAGTAATCAGATGCATCGAACCGACATTCATAGTATCAAAAGGTTCCGTCAGTACATTTTTATAGGCAGACGCAGGGATAGTCATAGAATTAAAGAAGGGGTACTTGTCAACAAGAGCCTGTTTCGCAGTTTCATCAAACGGAATAAAGAGAATATCTTGAGTAGCGGAGGCTTGCTCAACCGCTGGCGTTGGAACTGCACCGCCGATAAACGCTGCGGCTGCAGAACGGTCTGCTAACAGATTTACGGCAGCACTGTATATATCGTTGAGGGGCGTAAAATCGTCATAAGTAACACCGTGCTCAGCTAATATTGGTCCGAGGAAATACTCAAAACCTGCTCCTGCAGGCCCAACAACGACGCGTTTTCCTTTCAAATCAGCCATTGTGCGGATACCAGAGGATTTTGGTGTTACAAATAAGGCAACATTTGGAGCGAGTGTCATGACAGCACGGATAGGTTGTTCGGTTTGCCAAGCACCTTCCCCGCGAACTGCAAAGTAAGAAATTGCAGCATTGGCAAGCGCGAATTCTAAAGTAGCATCTTTCCTAACAAGAAGTCGTATGTTTTCTTGCGTGCCTTTAGTTCCCTCAGCGGTTACTTCCCAATTTTTATCAGTAATGTTCCGACTGACAACATCAGCAATTGCGCCACCGATAGTGTAAAAAGCGCCACCTAATGTGCCAGTACCGATACTGATAAAGCGGCGTTTCGATGTATTATTATCATCTGTTTTGGCAGCTGTATCACCTTGCTCATTTTTGGTATCGCTTTGCTTTGATGCGTTATCGCATCCGATTCCGAAACTCAAAGCAATAATAAAAAACAAAATAGATAAATACGATGTGATGAATTTCATAAATGTTCTCCTATAAGGCTAATGCCAATAAAATTTTAATCAAAATGATGGGATATTACATGTTCTAACTGATATAACTCTAAATGTATGTGTTGTGCAATTTCACTGTGTAGCAGAACCAAGCGGCACCTCAGGTGGAAAATAACACACCTTTGACATTGCTGGAAAGATGTGTGTTACGTCTCTTCTATAGACATCTCCACTTAAGATATCTACGATGCCACCAAGATGTTGGGGATATTCTGACAGGAACCGTGCAAAACTAAATTCCTTTGTATAGAAAGCATAAACCAGCTTACGAAATGCCTCCATTCCGTTAACAAACGTTTGTCCGAAACTTCCCAACCGTGTTTCAGAAAAATCATTTTCTCGGAACGCTTCAATGATTGCATCTGCAGCCATTTCACCAGATTTGAGTGCTAAAAACAGACCTGTTGAATACACCGGGTCTAAGAACCCGAACGCGTCCCCTATTAACACCCAATTCTCGCCTGCAATTCGGCTTGCACGATACGAAAAATCCTTTGTTGTTTGAATAGGATACAGTTGTTTTGCACCTTCAAGCCGTTGCTTCAAAGGTTGGCATTTCTGCAATTCTTCGTCAAATATTTTCTGTGCGTTGAGTTTACCGTCAGGTTCTCTACGATTTTGGAGTAGGTAGTCCAACTCACCGACTACCCCGATGCTGGTACGATTGTACGGTAACGGAATTGACCAGAACCAGGAATCTTTATCTTTAGTATGCAGAATAAGTGTCGCACCTTCGTCAATTCCTTCGTCCCGATGCCCTCCTTCGTAATGCGTAAATAGAGATGCCTTCTTCAGATTCGGTTCTATGGTGTTGAGGTCTAACTGTCTTCCTATGAGAGAACGTTGTCCAGTTGAATCCACAATAACGGTTCCGTGTATTGTTTCAAGGTTATTATTTCCATCTCTGGGAGGTCTTCCTTGTGCGACAACACCGATCGCCTTTTCACCTTCAAAAAGCACTTTACGGACACTGATACCTCTGCGTACTTCTACCCCCTTCTCCGCCGCATTGTCCAAAAGCATCTGGTCAAACTCGCTACGCAGGACCTGCCATGTAACAGCACTTTCATGCGGATTGGTATCAAAGAAGTAGAATGGATTAGTAGCCTTACCCGTGCGCGTAAAAAACTGCACACTGAACTTCTGTGGAAAATGACTCGCTCGTAGTTTGTCAAGCATACCGAGTCGTTTGAACGTCCAGTACGTGGCAGGAATCAACGATTCACCGATTTTGAAAGTTGGTTCTGCGTAGCGTTCAAGGAGTAGAACCCGGTAACCTTTCTCCGCAATGAGCGTAGCAGCAGTGCTTCCTGCAGGCCCGCCGCCGATAATAATAGTGTCGTAGTTTTGGTACGTGTTCATAGGACGCTTTCAATAGGGAAAGTTTGTCTCAAGTTTTCTTGATGTTTTTTTAGTAGAAATTCAATAGTTAATCCGCTGCTTTTCCGTCGGTAGTTTTGACGGGTTTCGGATTTTTAGGTGGTGGATCTGCAAATTTGTATTTACCAGATTTACGATACTCTTCTCTAATGCTTGATAGTGCGCAACCAATTTACCCATATCGTGGTTGAATTTCGCGGATATCTCTCGGCGTATCCTGTGAATTTCATCAAGTTCATAGTCTGCCATTTTTGTTCTCCTTGTCAAACAATTATAGCCTCTCAAGGATTGAATTGTCAAGGAAAATGCTTGTTCATCTATAGGGAACGCTCATCGGTGAATCGCTTGGATTTAAGTTCATATCTCGGCAAAGTTCCAAGCGGTACAACTTTCACGATTGTGCGTAAACCTAACGCATTCCGAATAGCGTTTCCAACAGCAGTTGCAGTATCAGCAGGATTTGCGTTAGTAGATTCAATCTGAATTTCAAGTTCATCAAGTGTTTCCGTTCGGTAAGCACAAACTGCAAATTCACATACATCGGAAAACTTAAGGATGATATTTTCAATTGTGGCGGGATATAGGTTCAAACCACGTATTATAATAGCGTTGTCTAACCGTCCGATAACACCACCATCAAGGACACGATGTTGGCTTCCACATTCGCAAGGTGTGGGTTTGAGTTTGACATAATCACCTGTCCGATAACGAATTACTGGCATGCCAATTCGACCTAAATTGGTAATGACTAACTCCCCTTCGTTTGATGGATTACCCGTTTTTGTATCAAGTACTTCACAGATAAACTCATCTTCGTTGAGGTGAACCCCTGCTTGCGGTTGGCACATTACACCCCATGCCCCAACTTCCGTAGCTCCTGCATGGTCGTAAGCACGTGCTCCCCAACCATCTTCAATACGTTTTTTTGTTGCAGATAGACTTGCACCGGGTTCACCCGCGTGGATTGTTACGCAAACTTTAGAATCTTTGCTGAGGTTAACTCCCTCTTGCGCTGCGACTTCGGCGAGGCGTAATGCATAGGTCGGTGTGCAAATTACTACCGTCACATCGTTACTGAGGATAGCACGTATCCGTTGCTCAGAAGTCAACCCGCCGTTTGCGATGGTGAGTGCACCGAGCTGCTGCGCGCCGTGATATGCACTCCAGAAACCGATAAATGGACCGAAAGAAAACGCCATCATGAGTCGATCTGACGATGTCACCCCTGCAGCAGTATAAATGTCTCTCCAGCATTTTCCCCACCAGTCCCATGATTCTCTTGTATCCAACCAGCGCAATGGTGAACCTGTTGTCCCAGAGGTCTGATGTAGGCAGGTGTATTGTTCCAGCGGAAAGGTGAGATTTGTGCCGTAAGGTGGATGCGACACTTGATCTGCACTGAGTTCGTCTTTTGTGGTAAAGGGGAGTTGCTGATAGTCTGATAGCGTTTGAATGTCGTTAGGATGGGCAATTCCAGCTTCGATAAGTTTTTTTTTGTAGAATGCGTTTGTTTCTAATGCCGGAGCGAGCATTTCGCGCAGGCGGTGTAATTGTGTTTTTTTATCCATGCTTGTTGAGATTAACTCGTAGAATTGAGAGTATGAGCTGCAAAATGAAATGCTGCGAGCACACCCTCATGAGTAAGACGAGGATAAGATTCAAGCAATTGTTCAATTGTTTCACCTGCGGCAAATTTTTCCAATATTAATTCAACAGCAATACGGGTGCCAGCAATAACAGGTTTACCCATCATAATTGATGGATTACATTCAATGAGTTTTGTATTCATGTTTTCATTCCTTCCATGAGAAAAAATATATCTGTTGAATCAGGTTGCTTAGGTATATCGCGTATTCTGATATTCAGGCGCATAAAACGCTGGAAGCAAACTATCAACTTGCAGCAGTCCACGTTGGGTTAGTTGGATAGTATCGGCTGCAGCATCAACGTGCAACATACCATCGTTTTGCAGTTTTTCATAAGCATCAGCGTAAAGTGTTAGGATATCTACGTTGAATTTGGTTTGGAAATAGGAAGGCTTTATTTTTCCAAGTTTGAGCTGCAGGATCATCTCACGTGTCAACCTTTCCGCTTCTGTAGGTTTCAACGCGCGATAGATAGGTAGGTTATTTTCCTCAAGGTTACTGAGATAGTCTCCCCATGATGGTGCGTTTTGAAAGTGAATCCCACTGAGATGTGAAAAAGATGCAACGCCTGTACCTATCATATCGCTTCCTTGCCACACAGCATCACGATAGACGAACTGACACGGTTTGTCTTTTTTAAGTACTGTATAAGCACTGGATTGTGTGTAACCGACTTCCGCAAATTGTTCAAAAGCGTACTGATGCCATTCCCGCTTCAGTTTCCAATCTGCCACAGGCAACGCATCTCCACCAAGAATATCTTTGGAATAGACGGTGTTGAACGGCAATTCAAGTTGATAGACGGTGATGCTGTCAGGATCAAGTTCAATCGTCTTTTTAACAGTCTCGCGCCAACTTTCCCATGTTTCCCCAATCATACCAGAGATAAGGTCAATGTTAACTTGGTCAAATGCCAATTCCTTGATCCAAGGGTCAATGCGATATACTTCTTTTGAGAGGTGTGCCCTACCGTTTTCAGCAAGAATTTCGTCATTCAAATTCTCAACACCAAGACTCAAACGGGTCACGCCGATCGCTTTGATGGCTTCTAATTTCTTTTGGGTTAACGTACCGGGTTCACACTCAAAAGCGACCTCTTCTGCAGCATCCCACGGCAGCACATTCTTCACTCTGTCAACCAATGTTGTCAGATGTTTGACACTAATGTATGAAGGAGTGCCACCACCGAAATACACAAACCGCAAAGGTCTACCTGCAATAGCCGGTTGTTTGCTGTATAGTTCAACCTCTTTAGCGAGGGTGTTTAGGTAAGTGTCAATTTCTGAACTGTTTTTGTCTGTATATACCCGAAAGTAGCAGAATTTGCAACGTTTGCGGCAGAAGGGAATGTGCAAGTAAAGTCCAAGTGTAGCATCCGGGCGCGGTTCTTCACCGAGCGCGCGATGCACCTCCGTAACTGCTGGTTCGTTCCATGTAGAATACGGTGGATAGTTGGAAACAAAAACGCTACCAACTGTTGTCTGTTTTGATTCTATTCCTGCTGTCGCAGGTTCCGGTTTTGTTGTAGACATTATTTCTTTTCTCCAAAGCAGTAGAGGACTCCATCCTCATTTCCGATATATATTTTTCCACCAGCAACGCTGGGTGATGCTACAATAGACGATGCCGTTTCAAATTCCCACACTTGTTCTCCGGTAGTTATATCCAAGGCAATGAACACGCCACGAGTTGTTCCAAAAAAGACGCGTTTCCCAACGATGACCGGAGAAGACTCAATTCTGGATTTAGCGGTAAAAGTCCATTGTGGTTCACCTTTTTCTGGTGAAAGCGCATGTACCATCTTATCACGTCCGCCAATAATAACAAGGTCTTCTGTTACAGCAGCTGAAGCAAAAAATGGTAACTTCCGCTCCGGATGTTCATACCGCCACGCAATTTCACCAGATGTAAGGTTAACTCCCAACACTTCGTTACCGTACGTTCCGCAATATACACGAACTTCAGATCCAATTGATGAGTCAGTGTTTGTGTTTAAAATTGCGGGACTCGCGCCGACGTACGCGCCAAGGTTTACCTGTTGTGTCTCAGTCCCATCGTCAATATTGATAACGCGTAAATAACTATCGCATCCTGTAACAATAACTAAATTTCCGAAAATTGCAGGTGTACCGTGTACATATCCTTCGGTTTCAAATTTCCATACCAATTCACCATTTTCTATGTTAAGACAGTATAGAAATCCATCATACGAACCGAATAGCACCCGGTTACCAGCAAAATTCGCTGATGAAATAATCTCACCCTCCGCGCTAAACTGCCATTTCTTTTTTTCGGTGGCAATATCCACAGCATGAAAAATGCCTTCACCATCCCCAAAGTAGATAACATTATTATGTACAGAAGGTGAAGATTTTATCGGACCGGTTGCCTGATACTTCCACTTGCTTTTACCGGTTTGTGCGTCAATTGCATAGAGGAATCCATCTGAAGCTCCGAGATATACAGTGCTATCAACGATTGTAGCGGTAGACTCAATCATATCCCCTGCTTTGAATGCCCAGAGCAACTCAAGCTTATCGGGAAGTTGTGAATCAGCGACACCCGTGAGCTGCGGATTACCTCGAAAACTTGCCCAATTGCCAAATGCAGAACGCATTATAGGCACCAACACAAAAAATAAGATAGCAACAGACACACTCCAATATGGTAATGTCTTCGACTTTTCAATAAATTTGTTCATATAGTCTCATAAAATCGTGTATACTCAAAGAGCGCGGGTTAAACTGCGCGGTCCACTGTCCAGCGGCTTCTTTTGCCAATGTAGCTATGTCAGTTGATTTTATATGATGTTGGACAGGGCAATCTTGTAATGTGTTCGGTAAATCACCTGTTTGCATTAACGCTTCAATTCTGTCGGCCAAATTTCCGTCCGGATAAAGTTCGTGATAAGCTTCATCTGCGATTGTCTTGTTAAACCGAATGACATGCGGTAACATCAAGGCAACAGCGATGCCGTGTGTGATGCCATATCTTGCTGTCAACGGATTGGCACACGCGTGCGCGGCTCCCAGCATTGAATTTTCTATCGCAACCCCAGCGAGATAAGCACCAAGTAACATTTTTCCGCGCGCTTCACTATTTTTGGCATCAAGTGCCAATTCGAAATTAGTATCTAAAAGTTGCCATGCGCGTAACGAAAACATTTGTGACATTGGGTTGCATCTCGTTGAGACAAAACTCTCAATTGCGTGTGCGATGGCGTCTATGCCTGTGATTGCAGCAACCAATCTCGGTAAAGTCTCGGTTAATAGTGGATCTAAAATTACAGTGCCAAATTGCGCTTTTTTATCACCACACGCCATTTTGATATGTGTATCTTCCTGTGCAATTAGGGCAAAAGATTGTGCGTCACTTCCTGTGCCAATTGTTGTTGGAATACCGATAGATGGAAGCATCGGTTGTGTTGCTTTGTTTGTTCCCCAGTAGTCCTGCATTTTACCACCGTTGGTGAGTAGGAAATTTGCGCCTTTTGCACAATCCATCGCACTTCCCCCACCGAGTCCGATGATCAGGTCAATCGGTGCGTTTGCCTTGGCAAATTGAACCGCAGCGTCAACATGTTTCGTCGTCGGGTTTGGATCAACACCAGTGAAAACGTAACATGGAATCTTCTCACTATTCAGTGCTGAATATGCGCGTTTGAGGATGCCTGCCTCTTCAATACCAGGGTCCGTGACGAGTAAAACGCGATTACCTCCAAGAAAAATCGTAGATTCAGCAAGTTTTTCAATACTGTTTTCGCCAAAGATAACGCGTTGTGCCAAATTTGAGTCAAAAGAAACCATATTAATGTCGTTTCCGATTTGTTAGACATAAAACGGGTTTAGATACTGTCTGTATGTTAAATTATATCAGATATTGGTTAAGGTATCAAGGAAAGAAAGTAGGTAGGGTGTGTAAATATTTGGTTACATAGGTTCAATTTGCAATGATTACGCGGCGTTTTCCACTGTAGAGCGGGGTCCCGG
>JAGWBU010000086.1:38073-41361 GCA_021295735.1 Candidatus Poribacteria bacterium
CCCACAAGAGGCAATCTGGTAATTGTGTGCTTAAATTGACGCCTATGGGCGGGGTCCCGGGGAATGCCATAAGGCATTCATACCCGGTGAATAACTAAATGTTATTCATACCGTTGATTTGGCGCATTCGTCTTTAGTCATTCACCGGGTCCGAATGCTTTTTGGCATTCCCCGGAGACCCGCCCCTACAATAGGAGTTGTGCGGATTTCTACAAAAACTTTACACCCAAGTAGGTATGCCACCACTTGTTTCATTACAAACGAACTTTGAGAAGGTTTAAAAAAAATAGACTTAAAAAATAAAAACGGCGAACGAGAATATTACTCCATTCGCCGCTCAGGTGTTTCAAAGGCTGTGCATTACAGTTGTTGTATTAATTGCGAACAACTATTTACGTTTTATATCTGCCCAGATAGTAGTTAACTTTGCTGCAGGCTCAACAGGTAGAACGCGGTCAACTTCTTTGAAGAATTCGGCTTTACTGTTGGCTTTATCTGGGTAGATTTTAACAGTATCGTGTGTAGCATCGTCAAAATGGAGGTTCATATACGCACTACCGCCACCTTCTGTCACTCTATAAAGAAGAACATTTGCTCCTTTTTTAAAGGACACCTCAACGTTAAAATGAACCTTTTGTGCACCACCTGTCCAGGTAGGATGGTTGTACCATTTCTCACCGTTAATCCATATCTGTGCATAGTTATCGTGCGCGGGAGACATGACAGATTTCATTGCTTTAGGCGCGTCAATTACGATGATACCGTAGGTGTCAATACTGTCTGCGGGTCCCCCTCTGTTCATATTGTTTCCATCTGCAGGATTCAATTCAAAAACAGTCCATTCTCGGGTGCCGCCGTGTGCATTATCCCAATTAATTTCTGTTATTTTGTTTTCTGTCTTCAGCAAACCATTAATTGTAGAGAGTTCCTCTTGCGTTAGTTTGCCGTCGGTTCCCATCTCAATTAGTTCATTGCTATGATTCGGTTCGTTACCGTTGTTTGTATAGTTGCCATCTGGCCCATACCATTTGCGTATCCACGTGTTATATCCTGAATGGTCTTCGTCTACTGCATTAGGCTGAGTAGCAAAGAGTTCATTATCTTTCAAAGGACCATCCTTGAGGTTAGGTTCGCCTATTGCAAGAGCGAGATTTGCCATATTGCAGACAAAACCTAAACTTAGCGTGATTGTTAGGAAAAAAAGGTAAAATCTTTTCATTTATTGTCTCCTTTAAACATAGATTTTTATGATTATCTGTTGATAGAGTCAACAGGATGCCATTTTTAGAATATCAGTAAACGGTATTACTTATTTTGCATTTCAAGTATTCTGTTTAAGTTGGATACGTATCTAATGCATTATGCCACTTTGTAAGCTGCGCGACGCGCTGTGTAGAATCTGTTGGAATTTCAAGAGGTCTTCCACGCGTGTCAATAACGAGTCCTACCACCCCACCCATCGCTTCTGTTTCGACTGACGTTCCATGCCCCGCCCCAAGGTCAAATCGTCGAGATGGTTGAAGTTTCAACGATGCTTTCTCATCTAATCCGAGCGGATAGAGTCGTAATTCGCCAAACGGTATTTCATCTGCGACGGTCGGTTTGTCTGGATAATGGATTTCAATGGAGAGGCACGCATCACCTGCTTTTCCAACACCAACAGGCGCAATACAAGTCCCCAAGTGAATTAGACAATCCCGTTCAAAAACTTGGGTTGCTGCCTCGGCGTTAACTTGTGCCAAGACTCCGAGTTGGGGCATCATAAAGATACTATCTACTGCAAGATGTGTCAGTCCTTCGGGTTGAAATGCATCAATCATCATCAGCATTGATTGCTGGCGGCGCGGTGCGTGCGATAGAACACCTCCGCTGCCGACTAACATATCTAAAGAGAGCATGTTGACAAGCGTTTGCCCGCTTTCTGCTTGGTCGAATGCCTCGGAGATTGTACGTTGTTGTTGCACCCCTCGCAATTCTACCGCTAATTGCTTGTGCTGTTCAAAAGCCAATCTGAGCGCTTCACGCGCAATTGCTTGTTCCAGAACTAATTCTTGTAAGGTTTGCGGGATTGTCGTTGGACGAATCATCTTGTTTTTGACACGATTCCGAAGATCACCTACCTCAATATCAAAAGGCACCCATCGTAAGACGTTGTCTATACCGGCTTCGGCAAGCACGTTAGAAACGCTATAACTCATGCCGAGGTTAGCACTGACGGTTCGGTTGAAAACCGCTTCTGCATCGTGGTTTTTAAAGACAGAAAATACATCTGTCGTCGCGCCGCCAATGTCAACACCGATTACCTGAATATCCTGTTGCGATGAAACCGTTTGGATAATTTCACCGACTGCACCTGGCGTTGGCATGATTGGGGCATCTGTCCAGTCTATGAGTTTTTTATATCCAGGGGCATGTGCCATCACGTGTTCAAGAAATTGGTCCTGAATCTTGTGACGTGTTGGCATTAAGTTTTCACGTTCTAAGACGGGACGGAGATTGTCTACTATCTCCAGAGACATCACATCGTCCAAACATTCTCGAATCAGTTCACGAGCGTCTTTGTTACCAGCATAAATAAGTGGCAGTTCATAAGCAATACCGAGACGTGGTTGTGGACGCGCTGCTGCGATAATCTCTGCCAATTCAACTACGTGTGAGGTCGTACCACCATCAACACCGCCAGAGAGAAGGAACATATCGGGACGAAGATGTCTAATCCGCTCTATTTTTTCATGTGGTAGCCGTTTGTCATTAGATGCAATGACATCCATGACAATAGCCCCAGCACCAAGTGCTGCACGTTCAGCGCTTTCCCCAGTCATATTACGTACAACACCTGCTACCATCATTTGCAATCCACCACCTGCACTACTTGTTGAAATATAGATGTCAACACCCTCTTCTCCGTTTTGTGGTTTGATGATTACACCGTTGTCAAGGAGTTTGCGTCCAGCAAGTTCCTCAACTTCTGTTACTGCATTGATTACGCCTGCTGTTACGTTTTCTACGGGTGCTTCAACAGTTGTCGGTGCTTCGCCGCGTACGATGAGTTGATACTCGTCACCGCGTTTTTCAATAAGGATTGCTTTGGTGGTTGTGCTGCCACAATCTGTAGCAAGAATGGAGCGGAGTTCGCCCCCCGATTCATTCATATAGTTCGTCTCCTATTCCATTTTACTGACAAAATTAATTGCGTTTTTTTCTCAATCTTGTCATAGTGACCCACTACCTAAAGGCAGGGGCTTGTGCTTCGTAGCAGTTAGCGTTTCCGAAGAAGCGTCTTACATC
>JAGWBU010000004.1:0-4181 GCA_021295735.1 Candidatus Poribacteria bacterium
CCAACCGAATCTGGTCGGCACTGTGATGATAGCCCTGATGGTTTGTGGTGGTTTTGTTTATGCTTTCGCTTTCGATGGCTTTAATGTGGAAACAGCCACAGGTGGCGAAGTAGAGGCTTGGCTCGCACAGGCTGGCGATAACAATTACGGTGGAGGCGGTGAGGCATGTGCTTGTGATACTTCTAATGACGGGAGGAAACGCTGCGACAACTGTGGGAATAGAGAGCAAGTAGATGGTCAATGGCAGAACCCTTGTAAAGATAAGACAAAACAGTACCCTTGTTCGAATAAATGTGAAGCTCGCAATTCTCATTCGGGTTCAAAACCAGACTGTAGTTGTGCGAATAATCCTTACGGAGGTCATAATAGGTCTACATGGCAAATTTGTAAAAATTCAACTAGCAATGCGTGCAAAAAGAAGTATACTAAGAATAGGAAGTGCACGCAGGGCAAAACGTAGAGAGTCAGAAAAAAGTAGAGTGGGAAATGTCGTATGAATAAGAGGTGCAAAGTTGGTTAAAACCTTTAGTTTTTCACATTTTTTACCCGTTGAGTGTTATATTCCACCCGACACTGTGGTGTGTCGGGTGCCGCCTGAAAATGTGGTATTTTCACCGCATGGACAGACACTTCTTGCGTGCTACCGATGGGAAGGTATCTTTAGCTGGGATGTCGCACAACTGGATCAACCTCCACGAGTTTTCAGACCTTTTGGTGATGAAAAATTTGACAGGGAGATGTATCTATCTGTAACAGTGTCTGCTGAAGGCAAACAGTTTGTTACCTCAAGCGATGAAAAAACTTTTCGACTTTGGGAAGTGGGCATTGATACGCCAATTTCAGAGTTTCCCTTACAAGGAGGAGAAGCCAACGCAGCAGCTTTCTCGTCCACGGCAAATTTAGTCGCCTACCAGGATGCTGAGGACCAGATTTATATCTGGGATGTTGCTACAGGTGAACTGCGCGACTCCTACAAAGGAGACAACGATGGGGAGCATTACTTCCCTCTTGCATTTTGTCAAAATGGAACCATCCTTGCGAGCCAGCTTTGCTATATCTATGATGTTATCCAGGGTAAAAAGGTCGATGGATTTTCAAGCGATAACTTTCAGTTTCAAGCGTTTTCGCACGATAATAATCATATCTGGGTTGATAAGTATCCAAAGGTAGATACCATTGAACTGTGGCATATCCAACGATATGAAAAAATCTTATCGATCTTAAAACCCAATCCCATACTGTCTAATGAAGAAGAGAATGATTTGGGAAGTTTTGTAGTATCTGATTGCGGACAGTATCTGGCTTGCGGTCTGTGTACTTGGCCAACTTCGCTAGAAAAAGCGCGTGTACACGTCTATGATATTCGCAATAGACGTACTCCTATTGTCAGTTTTGATATACCTGAAACGAGTGTTTGTCCACTGGCATTTTTGCCGGACAACATGTTATTGGCAAGTATATCCACTGAGAGTATATACCTCTGGGATTTGAAACCTTACCTATAGAAACACATAAGGCAGCCTTTTTGAAACAAAGCGCGTTTATCACCACACTTTTTCTATTTTTCGTGTCTGTTGTCCTTGCAGATACGTCTGAAGAACATCAAGACTGTCCCGCCCCTATAAGTGTTATAGGTAATCATGTGCATACCTCGGGTGAAATGATGTTTTCCTGTCTACAATCTGGCACGGATACCGTAGAAACAGCGGATGTGCTAAATGTTTTTGAAAAAAGTTTTGAACCAACCGAATCTGGTAGGCACTCTGATGATAGCCCTGATGGTTTGTGGTGGGTTTTTTTATGCTTTCGCTTTTGATGGTTTTAATGTGGAAACTGCCACAGGGGCCAAGTAGAGACATGGCTCGCACAGGCTGGTAGGGGAAACTCTGGTGATGGTGACGACGATGATGATGAGGGATATCCATGTAACTGTTTGGGTCCTCCTGGCTACGAATGTGAACGTGAAGATTGTGCCAACGATGAAGTCGAGTGTGAGATAACTACTAAATGTCACACTAATTGTGGTAAATGCTACTTGAATGAAGATGGAAGGCCTTGTGCAGATGATGCACATTGTCTTAACGCAGATAGCGATAAATACATATGCAGTGGCAATTGTTATGTTCCTGATTTGACCGAGTAATTGGTAGTTCGACATACTAACTATGATAAGACGAAGGCTATTTAATGGAATATCAAAATCCATCAATTTTTAAGCAAGATTTAAAAACGCCGATTGATGTTAAGACATGGGTGCTGCCTGAGGGTGCTGTTACCCGAATTGGGCGGGGAGGAATACTATGTATAGCATTTTCTTCGGATGAAAATAGTCTGGCAGTCGGGAGTTCAATAGGGCTCTGGATATACGATGTATCTACTATGAATCCGGCTGCATTATGGGCTACAGAGAGCGGTTTAGTTTCTGCAGTTGCCTTTTCTCCTGACGGTGCTTTGCTTGCTACTGGCAATTGGAATGGAAATGTCGAGTTGTGGAATGTGCAAGACCAACGCTGTGTTTCTAAAATGAAACGATTGGGGAGGTTTGAAGATGCCTCCCAAATCGTTTTTTCTCATGATGGACGCCGTGTAGCCTTCTCCGGCAGACGTTATGGTGTCTTTTACATCTGGGACCCTAAAACTTGGAAGCACGGTGAAAAATTCACAGTTGGAGACGTGCCAGGAAAAGGACATCGCGCCTTTATTCCACTTGCTATCTCTCCTAACGGGAGGTTCGTGGCATGTGTAGCATCTGAAAACACCTTTTCTATATGGGATATTGAGGAAGGAAATTGCATCGGCTATCTGACCGAACATATTGATCCTATCGTTGCACTTATCTTTTCACCGTGTGGACGGTTCTTAACCTCTGGAGATCAAAAAGGTGTCTTATATAAATGGGAAATTAACAAGGTTCCTGTAAAGAAACCAATTTCGCGTTTTACAGTGCTGCCGACAGACGTGAACGCTGGATCACGTCTAAAACTTGCTTATTCAACCGACAGAATTCTACTCGCTGCTGGTATAAACCATGGTCGTCTCATTGTTTGGGATGTTGAATGTGGTAATGAACTGGGAGTTTTACAAAGTAAAAAACCGTTTTATAAAGTAAATTTTTCACCGTCAGGATCGCAATTGGCTATGGTAGTTGATATAGATAAGATTCAGACATGGAAGTTTAAGAAAACTGTTTCCGAGAAACCTGTCATCCATGGACATGCCGGTGTGTGTGGTGCAGCCAAATTCTGCCCTAATGGAAATTTGTTGGCGGCGGGATACTGGTCAAATGGCATCACATTACGGAATACTCAACATCTTAAACTACAACACACTTTTAGGTGTAAAGGTTTGGATATGGTTCGTTCAATTGCCTTTTCACCTTGTGGCAATAAGTTGGCTGCTACTTCCTACGATAAGACTGTGAGGGTTTGGTATATTAGGCAACCAAATACTCCACCAGTCGAACTCACTGGACATCAATCCGTTCTCAATGCTGTTCTATTCTCTCCAAAAGGTGATGTGTTAGTCAGTGCTGATGCTAATGGGATTTTAGGAGTATGGGATGTGCAAGATGATTATAAACTTAAGATGTTTACAAATAAGACAGCTTGCATTGGGTCGATAGCGTTTTCACCTGATGGGCAGAATCTTTTGAGTACACATCACCGAGAAACAGCTCGGATATGGGATGTCGCGAGTGGTAAAAAGATTACAGAACTATCTACTATTCGCCCTCAAGATACTGCCAAATACAAAGGAGACGCTCACCAAATCCGGGTAGTGCTCGGATGGTTAAAAAAAGGTTCCGACCACAGTCCTGATCCACAAACAATTGTGTATTCGCCTGATGGCGCCCTGATTGCAGGAGGTGTTTTTAGGGAAATAAGGTTGTGGGAAACGACATCTTATGACACACGCATGATAATATGTATGCCGAAAGGATGTCAGAGACCGGGTGCGTTGACATTTTCACCTTGCGGACAGTATCTTGCCTCCGGTTCTTGGTGGCAAGGGACAAAGAAGGTATCCATCCGTTTATGGGAGGTTGCCACAGGTGAAAATATCGCAACTTTTTGGGGGCATCCGACAGATATACAGGATCTTTCCTTTTCCCCGGATGGCACGCTTTTGGCAAGCGGTAGCTATGATGGCACTATCCTGTTATGGGATTTGAAACCTTACTT
>JAGWBU010000004.1:4321-7064 GCA_021295735.1 Candidatus Poribacteria bacterium
ATGAAAATAAAGGAGAATATAATGTTTTGAAAAAAGTTTTGAACCAACCGAATCTCGTAGGCACTGTGATGATAGCCCTTTTGGTTTGTAGTGGGTTTGTTTATGCTTTCGCTTTCGATGGTTTTAATATTGAAACTGCTACAGGTGGCGAAGTAGAGGCTTGGCTCGCACAGGCTGGTGGGGGAAACTCTGGTGATGGTGACGACGATGATGATGATGATGATGATGATGATGTAGTGTGTGATTGTTTATGGCTCCCAGGACAACCAATAGATCGGTCATGTGGTGATTGCAAGACTGATTATGAGTGTGAAGGTGAGCTGGCTGAATGTGACACAAATTGCATCCGAAGAACGGACAAAGAGAATAGTACATGTAATTGTACTTATGGAACAAAATGCAAGAACCTATGTGGGGGAGAAAGTTGTGTTAGTGAGTAAAGCGAGTTTTCAGTGTTAGATTAGGACAACCAGAACCTATTAACTTTGTCAGGACTTACGCAAATTGAGTAGAAAAAGGGTAAATTTTGCTTAAAAAGTCCTGGTTTTGTGCTTTAACCCCTAAATCCCCTTATCAAGGGGACTTTAAGTGGAACTTAGAATGGAAAATCATATATCGAAAATCCCAACACAAGGTGTGGACATAAAGACTGATACCGCCACATGGGCTCTTCCAGAGGGAGCAATTGCCCGCTTCGGAGAGGGGACAGTATTCGCAATAGCATTTTCTCCGGATAGAAAGTGCCTCGTTGTTGGCACCGCCATCGGTTTGTGGTGGTATGAAGTTGCAACAATGACACCGATTGCCTTGTGGGAGACAGAACGGGGGATGATTTCTGCTCTTGATTTCTCTTCCAACGGCAAGTGGCTTGCTACTGGCAACGCGGATGGTATCATCAAGTTATGGGACGCTCAGTGTGGAACATGTGTTACAAGAATCCGACGTCCTATACAGCGATATGAGAACGGTTGGGTTGAATACGGTATTAGGAAGATCATTTTTTCCGCAGACAATCAACATATCGCTGCGTCTCGTCAAGGAAATGGTGTTATTTGTCTTTGGGATGTTGAAACCGGGGACCTGAGTGATAAGTTAACTCCTGATCCTGAAATAATTGTAGGAAGTGGTAGGACACCTATTCCACGCCCTCTCTGTTTTTCGCTTGATGGACATCTGCTCGCCGGTGCAAGTCCGGCTGACCCAGATGGTACCGCCGATTTTATCTCAGTGTGGAACCTGAAAAATGGTAAACAGATTGCCGCTCTCAAAGGACATACAGCGTTAGTACGTGCCCTTGACTTTTCACCTTGTGGAAGGTTTCTTGCTTCCTGCGATATGTACGGTATTTTACAAGAGTGGGATATCACAACCGGAAATCAGGTTCAGGTATCATCCGTATATTCTGAAAAATCTCAAGTGACACTGGGATCCTCACCACCAGTAATTCCTATCTATTCACCGTCAGGTGTGCTGCATGCTATTGGAGTTAGTAACACTTCAATTACTGTGTGGAATGTGGAATGTAAAGAAAAGTTAAACACATTTGAACATCCTGAGAACATCTCACACATCCACTTTTCAAAGAGTGTCCAGCGTGATGATAAGGATTTTAATTTGGTTTTTGCTTCTAAAGGTATTTCTGCTTCTAATGGTAGTTCAAAGATCCATCTGTGGACGTTGGATAATCCAGAGTCCGTAAATACTATTCCTATGGATTCTTGCGAGATAGAAACCGTGACATTTTCTCTTTATGGGCAAACACTTATTTCTGGTGGGCTCGGTTTTACTACGTGTTGGGATGTTGCCAAAAAACGACCCCAGCGACAGATGCGCCGCAGAGGCACGATGGTCCATTCCATTAATATTTCTCCTACTGGAAATATCCGCGCGTTAGGGAACATCCGAAACGTTCTTAATGTATGGGATGTTGAAACTAACGAAACAATTACTACCGTCACTAAACATCAAGATATTGTGACTGCCGCTACTTTTTCGCCTACTGGTGAACATTGGGCGAGTGGAGACGCAGAAGGAAAATTATATATATGGGATGGTAACGGAGAACCGATTCCATTGTGTAGACATACGGATGCAATTAAATCTCTTGCTTTCTCCCCCGATGGTAACCAATTGGTGAGTGCCTCAAGAGACAAAACGGCATGGGTATGGGACGTTGCGTCTGGTCAAAAAATTGCCTCTCTACCCTTAACACAATTAGATGCGGAACTTTACCTTGGCGATTTGTCTCAGAAAAAACGTCTAATGAAAATACAGCGTATTAGGAATGAGAAGGGGGTTGCTACACGGACTCCCTTTAATACTACACACATTGCCATCACTTTTTCACCTTGCGGTAACATAATTGCCGGTGGTTTGCCTTGGGAGATTCGGTTATGGGATGCCAAAACGTATGACATTTGCTTGGCGAGACTGATGCCGAAGGAATGTATGCGTCCATTTACCTTGGCATTTACACCTTGTGGCCAGTATTTTGCCTCAGGTTCCTGGTGGGCAGGAACGGACAAAGTCTCTATCCGTTTATGGGACGTTGCAAATGGTGAAAATATAGCCACTTTTCTGGGACATCCAACAGATGTTCAATGTCTTGCGTTTTCACCAGATGGCACGATCTTGGCAAGTGGTGGTTTTGATGGCGTTATCTATTTATGGGATTTGAAACCTTACTTAAAAGACATATAAATGACGATGAAAATGTGGAAATATGGATGAGAAATAACTAACT
>JAGWBU010000004.1:7184-49603 GCA_021295735.1 Candidatus Poribacteria bacterium
ACCAACCGAATCTGGTCGGCACTGTGATGATAGCCCTGATGGTTTGTGGTGGTTTTGTTTATGCTTTCGCTTTCGATGGGTTTAATGTGGAAACTGCTACAGGTGGCGAAGTAGAGGCTTGGCTCGCACAGGCTGGTGGGGGAAACTATAGTTATACTTGTGATCAAGATTGTTCGCATATACTATGTCCCGCGAAAACGCAGAATACGGGGGACTGCACAGGTTGTTCTAAGGTGGCATTTTGCAACGGAACTTGTAGTAAGAATCACACGTGTAGAAATACTGGAGGGTGTCCTCATCTTTATGACGGTCGTTCGGGTGGCTGTTCCGGATATAACACTCAAAGAAGTTGTCCCACTAGCTGTACGCAAAGGTAAAATTGATTTAGGAAATTTTTATGTTTCTTGAAGGTTTTAGGATATTATTCTTTAAATTTTGCTTCTGATGTAAATTGTAGTTGTCCATCTAATGTGAGTTCGAAAAATGCCGTAGGGTATCAACGCTGAATGCGCTTTTGGCATTCAGCGGGGTAGAATAATGTGAAACCCATAGGTGTCAACTTAAGAACAAAATTGCTGGATTATCTCTTGTTAGAGGGCTTTGTAAGCCCGATTTTTAAGATTCAAGCAGTTAAATCCAAATCAACGCTGAATGCGCTTTTGGCATTTGGAGGGGTTGAAAACCCTTCCAACAGGAAGAAATATCCTTAAGTTGACATCTATGGGTTTCGTTACGCTCTACCCCGACGGATGTCAAAAGAGCATTCAGCGTTATACCCTTACGTCTAAATTTGGATATTATTATCGAACTCACGTTAGATATACTTTTATGCTGAGTATTCACGTAGCATGTTGCAGATAAATTTAATCAAAAAGGCAAGTTACTTACAGGTTTTCTATGAATAAAAATAATTTCACTGTTTGGGAACTGCCACAGGGCGCGATTGCTCGTTACGGACAGGGTTTCTTAAATGATTTAGCTGTTTCCGCAGATGGGACGTATTTGGCAGTTGGTAGTTGGGCTGGCGTGTGGTGGTATAACCTCACGACACGTCAGCCCGTTACGTTGTTTGAAACGGAACGAGGCATGGTCGACCGCATTGCCCTCTGTTTAGATCAACCGTGGTTGGCAGTGAAAAACAGTGACAAAGATGGTAATGAGGTCATTAAGATATGGGATATGCAAAGACAGAAATGTATCGCTGTCATGGAGTATCCTGTGAGGTTGCTGAATGATCCACCTCAAAATTATTTATGCAGCCTCTGTTTTTCTCCATCGGGGCAATGGCTTGCTGCAAGTCGCTATGGTAGCGTTGTCGTTGACATCTATGAGCCGTCAACCGGCAGATTGCACACAGAGCTGAAATTATCTTCTGAAGAAATAGAGGTATGTTGCGATGCTAATGGATTCAGTTGGTATTTTAGCGGTGCCTTGGCGTTTTCACCTGACAATCGTCTATTTGCGTCGTCACTTATGGCTGATTTTATCAGCGTATGGGATATAACGCTCCGTGAACGGATCATCCGTCTCACGGGACATCCCGAGGGTATACACTCGCTCAGTTTTTCACCTTGCGGTCAGTTCCTTGCTGTTGGAGGGGTGAAGGGGACTGTGCAAGTCTGGGAGACATCCTCCTGGCAGATACATCAAACGTATCCATCGTCTGGTGATGATTGGATGGACATATTCTATGCCCTCGATGGCACCCTTCGAGCAGCAGGTATCTCTCACGATCAATGCACAGTTACTCTGTGGGATGTCGCACAGCGAAAGGCGTTGTATACTTTTCAAGAAAAAAATTATTGTAATGCAGAAATTTATCCTATTCACTTTTCCAATGGGAGACATCTTGCCTTCCAAAGCGATTTTAAGGTGAAAGTTAAGACAGTGGGAGGGACAAAACCCATCGCGAAATTGCCATGGGAACTTGGCGATCTACATTCACTAACATTTTCACCTGATGGAAAGACACTCTGTGCAGGGTATCGGCAATTTGGTGGAGTCATCCTATGGGATGTTACAACCGATCGTCTGCAACGTGTCATTACAGAGCCGCGTTGTCATATCGTTGCCGTTTATTCGGACACCGCGACTGGAAACTTTTATGCAACAGGGTTTCCTCCAGGAGAATCTGACTTGTGGAGCAACACCCTGAATCTGTGGGAAATTGGACAAAGTGAACCGATAGCTGAACTCACAATCCCTGGAGAATTACCTAATCGGCGTGCAATGGCATACGCGCCCACCACGAATCTGCTTGCCTGTGGGAATGGAACGGAAAAGGATGATGAGAGCCGGCAGGAAAATGACTCTGAAAATGGTGCAGTCTATGTATGGGATGTCGCAAGCGGACAGATGCGACACATATTCAGAGGTAAACATACAAATTGGATAACCTTCGTGAGATTCAGTCCGGATGGCACACGCCTTCTCAGCGTAGATTGGGACGACACAAGGGTTCTGTGGGACGTGATGTGCGGTGAAGAGCTCTGTGAGTTTCCAGATTTTATTCCCCAAGTTTTTTCTCCCTGTGGAAATTTAATTGCGGGACATTTTTCTAATAACAAGATACTTGTGTGGGATATAGAGCGGTGTGAAGCACGCATGATAATACACATACCTCCCACAGTGCCAAATGGAGCACCTCCTTTGGTGGATCCGATAGCGTTTTCGCCTTGCGGCCAGTATTTAGCTTACGGTGAGATTTGGTGGTACCCTGGTGGTGTTGAGAAAGTTCCTGTTCGGTTATGGGATATTGAAACCGGTGAAAACATAGCCACTTTTCTGGGGCATCCGACAGATATTCAATGTCTTGCGTTTTCACCGGATAGCACCATCTTGGCAAGTGGTAGTTTTGATCACACTATTCTGCTCTGGGATTTGAAACCTTATTTGAGAAACACATAAGGAGCATTTTTGAAACAAAGCGCGTTTATCACCATACTTTTTCTTTTTTTCGCGGCTGTCGTTTTAGCAGATACGTCGGAAGAACATCAAGACTGTCCCGCCCCTATAAGTGTTATAGGTAATCATGTGCATACCTCGGGTGAAATGATGTTTTCCTGGTCTACAATCTGGCACGGATGCCATAGAAACAGCGGATGTGCTAAAAGAGTTTATGATGGCACCGACATCAATGGACATGAAGATGCACATGTTTGGTGTCATGTTCGCCCCGCATGACAAGATCACGTTGATGGGGATGAATAGCTACCAGCAGCGTCACATGGAGATGGAGGGTGCACATCAGCACACAACAGGACACCACAATCACTCTGTGGGCACACATGAGATGTCCAGCGCAGGCATCGGTGATGTCAAGCTGGACTCGCTTTTGACGTTATGGAAAAGAGATAACTTCACGCTCCTCGGCAATGTGGGCGTATCGTTTCCCACAGGATCCATTACACAGCAGGCAGACGATGGGAGCATTCTCCCTTATCCGATGCAATTAGGAAGCGGTTCCTTTGAAGCGCGCCCGGGTATAACGTTTTCCGGTGCTCACGGCAATTGGTCTTACGGTGGTCAGCTGCGTGGGACGTTTCCGCTACGGACCAATAGTAGTGAGTATCGGCACGGGAACACGCTCACTGCCACAACTTGGGGTGCGCGGCGTGTTAATAATTGGATCAGTCTCAGCGCGAGGTTACTATTTTCGCATATGGGAAGTATAACGGGAAACCATCCAGATTTGGATCTAAGCAGGAGTCCAAGCCACCGTCCTGATTTTCAGGGTTTCAATAGGCTTGATATTGCGATTTCAAGTAATTTGATAGTACCGACAGGGGCGTTGGCGGGGAAGCGTCTCGCTATTGAGTTCATGGTGCCTGTTTATCAAAATCTCACTGGAACGCAACTTAAAAACACGTGGAAACTTGTCCTCGGTTGGCAATATGCTTTCCGGCTATTGTAAAAAGGAAACACCGGTAGGGTTATAGTATATGAGATCAGGGCACCTTCCGTGGCATAGAATAGGGAATTATCTGTTCGGAGGACTCTTTTTTTCACTATCGGGTATTGGGTCAAAAAGAATCTTATTATTCTTGATGGCAAAGTACTCATTTCTTGGCATGAATCTTCCTATCTGTCAATCTCCTTTCCGCTTTGGTGTGTAAATCTAATTGCCGGGGCACTTCTACTTTACGCACTTCTTTTAATACTCCCCAATTTTACAGTGTTGCAGCAACAGCGGGTTCACGCTGTTGTTTTTTGCATTTTGCTACCGATCTGTGCGTTGCCACTGTACGCCCATTTTAATTATGTAAAACGCCTTTCAGATTTATATAGTATGGTTGTTAATAGTGTCGGTATAGTTTTATGTTTTCGCGGATTAATCGGCATGCGGCTCTCGCGTATTCATAAAATCTGTTCTTGTATAATCCAATGGATCCGCAATATCCGCCCGCGTCCATTTATGATTGGGATGTTTATCGGCTGTGTGCTAATCTGCAGTTCCATTTCTTGGCACATGTTTGATGGCGTACCCGGATTTTTGGACAGTTGTTCATACATGTTCCAGGCGCGCTTGTTTGCACACGGCATGCTTTCTGCACCACTGCCTCCCGAAACCCAATTTTTTGAAGTCGGGAATACTATCCTTTCCGATAAATGGTATACGGTATATCCACCAGGATACCCCGCAGTCCTGGCGTTAGGTGTGCTTTTCAGAATTACTTGGCTTGTCAACCCTATTCTTGCTGCATTGACAATCGTTTGCATCTTTCTACTTGCCAAAGAACTATATGGAGATAACACTGCAAAACTCTCTGTCGTGTTGACATGTGCAAGCAGCTTCTTTCTATTTATGTCCTCAGAGTTTGCTTCACACACTTCAACCCTCTTTTTTATAACGACAGCTTTTCTGAGTTTCGTCCGGATGACAAAAAAGAAACGCCCACTCTTGTCAGCAATGGTCTGCGGCACGGCTTTAGGGATCGCTCTATTATGCCGTCCCTATACAACAGCATGGATCTGTGCCTATCTCGGAATTGCAGCAATTGTGATGCGGAAACATTTGTCTATTCGGTACATACTTATCGGCGCTACACCTCTCATTGCCGCTTGTTTGGCATTCCTTGCATATAACGCCGCAACAACGGGACATCCACTGCTTTTGGGTTATATTGCCGCACACGGTAGAGAGCATCTTCCAGGCTTTCATCAAGACCCCTGGATGGAAAAGCCACACACAATTATCCAGGGTATGAAATACCTGATCGGCAACCTGAATGGACTTAACTATTATCTATTTGAGTGGCCAGTCCCATCGCTTTTTTTTGTTGTTCTATACCTTGCATTCGGGAAAAAAGAGACATGGGACTGGATGCTTGTCGGGTGGCTGAGCTCTTTGTTCGTAGGGCACATTTTCTATTTTTTCAACACGTTTCACTTGGGACCAAGGTTTGTGTATGAAACGTTACCCGCAGCCATTCTATTAACAAGTAAGGGAATTGTCACAAGCACGCAACTTTTAGCAGCTTGGCCAAAAACACCTTCTTATGCACACGCACGAAGTGCCATCTGTTTTATACTCACAGGACTTTTTCTGTTTGCGATACTTTTCAATATGCCAAAAACTGCCGAAACATATCACGAGTATGGCGAAGACGTTACAATTCAGAAGTATCTCAACGAAAAAAATATTGAAAAAGCACTGGTCTTTGTGAAAAACTCACGCGCCTATTGGGTGCATTATCCATTTAACGCTCCTTTTGCCAAACCGCACATCTACGCTAAAGATAGAGAAAACGAAAACCGAAAACTCGCAGAAAAATTTCCAGATTACCGATACTTTATCGCAGATGAAAATGATGTTGTAGAAGTCTCTATGGATGAACTGTGAGACCCATATCTTATTGCTCAACATAAATGATAAAACAGCGTTTTACGCCTCTGTCTTGTTTATTTTCTCTTGTGTTTCTAATTTGAATTATCAATCCCTCCTTTTTCTTGCCAACATCCCAAAAATTGTAAATTTTATTAAAAAACTTGACACATCTTCCCTAAATATGTAAAACTATATTTCACCGCACTGCGAAACCTTTATTTTACCGGTAACCACCACCTATGAGTCGAAAACTCATTTTCCATACACTTGGCAACCTATTAATTTGTCTCGCCGGTACAATGCTGTTGCCGTTAGGCATAGCTATCTATTACTATTTCAGCGCGGGTGAACCGAAAGAGGATCTGTTTGCGTTCGTTTATGCTACCGTTATAACCCTGTGTGTCGGTTTAATCCTTCGGTTCACCATCAGACCGGCAGAACCAGAACTTGGAATACGTGAGGGATTTGCTATTGTCGCTTTAGGGTGGGTGTTTGTAGCACTCTTTGGCTCTTTTCCTTATCTTTTTGCAGATGTTTTCTCAGCAGAAGGACGCTCACCTTTAGAAGAATTCTCGTTCTGTTATTTTGAATCTATGTCCGGTTTTTCAACAACCGGTGCTACAGTTTTAACAGAGATTGAACACCTTTCACATGCGATGCTATTTTGGCGCAGCTTCAGCCATTGGCTTGGCGGTATGGGAATTGTTGTGCTTGCTGTAGCGATTCTCCCAATGCTCGGTGTGGGCGGAATGCAGCTGTTTCGCGCAGAGGCACCAGGTCCCCAAACAGATCGGCTAACACCACGTATCGCGCAAACAGCCAAATTGCTGTGGGGAGTCTACATTTTACTCTCGGTATTGGAGACGCTGCTGCTTTGGCTCGGAGACATGACCCTTTTTGATGCGCTCTGTCATACCTTTGGGACAATGGCTACTGGCGGATTTTCAACTAAAAATGGTAGCATCGCGCATTACGATAGCGTTTATATTGAAACGGTCATTACTTTTTTTATGTTCCTTGCAGGAACTAATTTCGCCTTGCACTATCGTGCACTCCGAGGTGATGTCAAAAGTTATTTCAAAGATACTGAATTTAGATTCTATTGTGTCGTGATTCTTTCAAGTATTCTCCTCGTTTCTTGGAATACTGTCAGATTTGAAAACGTTGATGGTCAAATTCCCTACGATTCCGTATGGGTTTCCATTCGACATGCGACATTCCAAGTACTATCTATAACAACCACAACAGGATATGGCTCTGCTGATTTTGAAATGTGGCCTGCCTTATCTCAGTTTATATTGGTAACCCTCATGTTTTATGGCGGGTGTGCTGGATCAACAGGTGGCGGGATGAAACAGATGCGCTTCTTACTTCTCATCAAGCAAAGCGGTGCTGAAATTAAGCGACTTATCTTCCCGCACGCTGTCCTCCCTGTACGTGTCAATGACAGAGTCGTGCCACCCGAAGTGCTTACACATGTTCTTGGCTTTTTCTTCTTTTTTATTGGCATATTTGCTATCGTGACGTGTATTATGGCAACCTTGGGTTTGGATTTAATTACCGCCGCAGGTTGCACAATTGCTACGATGGGGAACATAGGTCCTGGACTCGGTGATGTAGGTCCTATTGATAATTACGCGCATATCCACACTGCAGGCAAATTTGTCCTGACTTTCTGCATGTTACTCGGACGCTTGGAACTCTACACCGTGCTTATTCTCTTTTCACCGAATTACTGGAAAAAATAATTATGAACACTAACAAACTCCGTAGGGAATATCAATCACACGGAGAATTAACCGAAGACAATATCGCCAAAAATCCGTTTAACCAGTTTGAAAAATGGTTAAATGATGCCGTAGCAGCAGAGATTGATCTACCAGACGCAATGACTCTGGCAACCGCAACGCCAGATGGAATCCCCTCCGCCCGTATGGTTGTCCTGAGAGGATTTGACGAAAATGGCTTCTGTTTCTATACAGACTATGACAGTCAAAAAGGAAGGGAATTGGCAGAGAACCCTCATGCAGCACTTGTTTTCTATTGGCGAGAACTTGATCGGCAAGTGAGAACCAACGGCACGGTTGAAAAAATGACATCTGCGGAATCGGATGCATATTTTGCCAGTCGTCCAAATGATAGTCAACTTGCTGTCTGGACAGAACGGCAAAGCATCGTTATTTCTGGGAGAGAACATCTGACGACAAACTTCAAGAAAGCAGAACAAACTTATCAGGGTGATGATATTCCGCGTCCTCCGCATTGGGGAGGATATAGGCTTATTCCGAATATGTTCGAATTCTGGCAAGGATGTCCAAGTCGACTTCATGATCGAATCCGTTATATATTAAAAGACAATGGAGGCTGGGAAATAGAGAGGTTATCACCATGATGGTGAATGTAAATTTTGGCAGGTAAAAATTGACAAAATTCAAATTTTCGTTTATTATCATCAAAAGTTGGTATTTGCTGACTTTTAGAGTTTTGCTATAAGGTGGAGAACAGGACACTCTCCGTGTCAAGAAAGGCAAAAATGAAAACACAATTCATGATCCTTGTTTCTCAACCGCATCAGCATGTATCTGCTTCTGGTGAAGTCGTAAAGCATACGCATAGATACCACCCACCGACTCCATCTGAACTGACCGACTCGGATAATGACCAAACAAAGCGTCCCATACTCCGTGTTTGGGAAAAACTTGACCTTGAAGCCATCAGGAGGGATTACCAACCCTATACTGTACAAGAAATGATGCAACCGAAGAAGCATCAATAAATCACGGTAACACATCAATTTTCAACAATATTTAAAAAAATGTAATTTTTTCTTGAAAAAGACTTGACACTTTTCTCTGAATATGTAAAATTATAAGGACGTTTAATAAATTCTTTGTAAATTTGAACGCAAAACTCTTAATCAGTGTTAATTATTGGCAACGTCAGAAGTTCATCCTATAATAGGGAAATAACGGATAGTATAATCTGAATGTTGCTGGAGGCTTAAAATAGATTCAAGCAAATGTCAGAATTAGCTAAGTATCTTCCGATAGTATTTTTAGGACTCTTTGCAGTCCTCTTTGCAGGTGTTAATCTCGCCCTGACCCATCTTCTTGGACCTAAAAAACCCACACGTGTTAAACTTTCCGTCTACGAATCTGGTGTGCAACCCGTCGGTGATGCAAGACAAAGATTCACTATTCGGTTTGACCTCATTGCGATGCTCTTTATCATCTTTGATATTGAGGTAGTCTTTCTCTATCCATGGGCAGTGGTTTTTAAGAAGATGTCCGCAGATAACGGTTTATTTATTTTAATTGAGATGCTGGTATTTATCGGTATTCTCCTTCTGGGCTATATCTACGCTTGGAAAAAAGGAGGCTTAACATGGGATTAGCCAAAACCCATATACAAAGTGGATCAAGCACCGAACAAACTGATGGTAATATCATCACAACGACTATTGACAAAGTCGTTAACTGGGGACGAAAAAATTCCTTGTGGCCGATGCCGTTCGGTACCGCTTGTTGTGCAATAGAGATGATGGCAACCTTGGCTTCCAAATTCGACCTTTCTCGATTCGGTTCTGAGGCAATCCGCTTTTCGCCACGTCAATCCGATCTACTCATCGTTTCAGGGCGAATTTCAATTAAAATGATGCCAGTGTTGAAACGAATTTATGATCAGATGCCAGACCCGAAGTGGGTTATCTCAATGGGTGCATGTGCATCCTGCGGCGGTGTCTTTGATACCTATACCTTAATACAAGGCGTTGACCAATTCCTTCCTGTTGATGTCTATATTCCTGGATGCCCACCACGACCAGAAGATTTGATTGATGCTGTCATGCAAGTGCAACGGCAAATCCAAAAAGGTGAGCTCCCCAAAGGTTCTGAGGTCGCATATAATGAATGAAGAGAAAGAAAGTACGGAAGAAACGCAACCACTTGTACTTGAAAAACTACGAGAAAAGTTTGCAGATGTGCTCTTAGCGGATGCGGAAACCAGTAATGGTGTTGCTGTTGTTGTAAGTAAAGAACACAGTTATGCCCTGTTAGAATATCTAAAGACAGAACTCGCCTACGCATTTCTTGTTGATGTCACTGCGGTTGACAATTCCAATTTGGAATCGGAATTGATGCAGTATGACTATGCCCGATTCATGGTCGTCTATCACCTTTGGACCTTTGAAGGGGAAACGCCTCGTATCCGAGTCAAAGTGCCGGTGCATGAAAAAGATTTGAAAATTCCCTCAGTAACAAAGTTATGGAAGGGTGCCAATTGGTTGGAGCGGGAAACTTACGATATGTTCGGAATAGACTTTGAGGGACACCCCGATCTGCGTCGAATTTTAATGCCTGATGATTATGAGGGACATCCACTCCGTAAGGATTATCCGCTGCGTGGACATGGTGAGCGCGAACGTTTCAATTTTGATAAACAGAATGCCTAACACACTAAGAGGGAAAAAATGAAAAGTTTATATTTTTTATCATCCCAATTGTGGTTATTTTGTTAGTAACGGAGACTGCCAACTATTCAGCAGACACGCCAAAAGATACAATTGAGATACCTGAGTTACAACTTGATATACACGTGGAAATATCGTGCAGTGATAATACCACAAAATCTTTGATAGAAAGTTATATAAAGCGAGAACTGCGTAGTTTGGGGGATATAGAACTTGTTGATAGGAAAGACGCAAAATGGATACTTTCTTTAATAGTTATTCCTCATACCAGCAAAACAACAGGAAATAAAACAGGTCGAACATCAATAGCAATTATGAGACTATATCAATTTACATGCGACACTGCTATACATGAGGGTATCATTAAGTTTGTAGAAGCCTATGATAAAGTGATATGGAAAGACTTTGGTAAGGACTGTTTTTCAAAAATGAAAGAAATTTCTAATGACATAGTTCGTCCTGTTTATAATGACCCTGACTTAGCACTAATTGTAAACATAGAGAATAATGATTTACATAACACTTGTAAAGAAATTGTGGCTGAGTTTGATGTTGAGGACTTAGAACCCAGAAGAAAAAATCATCAACAATATAAAGAAATGATTGAAGAGATAAACAAAAAGTATCAGCAACCCGTAGATTGAGTAAAGCGCAGCGAAACCTAACAATTCAAACGCTCACAAAAGAAGACATCTTAATGGATTGGGTAAACATTCTTAGTGTTGTAATAACAACCGTAGCTACTGTTGTGCTGGCATTTTTTAATATAAAATATGTGCGTCTTGTACGGAAAATGTTAATCACCTCTCACAGACCAGAAATTATTGTAGGTTATAATTGGAATAAATTTGAGAATGGAGGATTGAAAGATAACGATTTCAGAATGTTTCTTTATGTTAAAAATGTAGGACGTGGTGCTGCTTATAACATAGAATTTATATATGATAAATCTTACGAACTACCTATACTTGGAGCAGAATTTCCACCAAATAGAACTCTTGATGAAATAAAGGTTCTCCAAGACGGTATCTCTATTCTTGAACAGGGTGGTAAAAGAACAGAAATTGCATTTGGGGGAAATACTTTTAAATTTAACAGTCTAAAACAATTTTGGGAGAAAGAGGAAAAACACGCTACTAATATAACTGTGATCTACGAAGATTCAGAGAAGGTTTCATATAATCAAACTTTAACAATTGATTTTTGTAGACCGAACTATTCTAACGAATTCAATCCGTAATACTGATGTCAAGTTCTATAATCCAAATGCCACACAAGACGATTTAACACGTGAAAGTCCATTAAGATGTGCGAGGAAAGTAAACTTGACCAGATAGAACAAGAGGGCGTTGTGCTAAAAAAGATAAATAATTTGGCAAAAACGGCAGAACAAAAAGAAAGGGTATACACAACCCAACGGCCCGATAGATCTCCAAGATGCTTTAACTTGGACAAGAGCGTTTTTGATACAAACGATACGCGAAACACCATATCAACTTAAACTCAACAATTTCTAACCAAAAACAACTATTTACGATTTTAAAAAGGAGTACTTTATGCAAGGTGGGATGGAACGCACAACAGGCGAGAAGATGGTTCTCAACTTCGGACCGCAACACCCTGCCACGCACGGCACCCTTCGTATCGTCCTTGAACTTGACGGTGAATCTATTTTGAAGGCGACACCACACGCGGGATACTTACATACCGGATTTGAAAAACTTGGTGAACACTTAGATTATAACCAGTACATCGTTGTTACTGACCGGATGAATTATCTGTCGCCGTTGTCTAATAATTTTGGGTATGTGCTTGCAGTGGAACAACTGCTCGGTATTGAAGTGCCAAAACGGTGTCAATATATCCGAATTTTGATGGCAGAACTTTCTCGGTTGGCTGACCATCTGCTATGGCTCGGCACTGCAGCTTTAGATTTAGGGGCATTTTCAGTTTTTCTCTATAGTTTCCGGGAACGCGAAAAACTCTATAGTATTTTCGAAAAGACAACAGGGGCGCGGCTGACAACAAGTTATACCCGTGTCGGTGGTGTTTTCCGCGATCTCTATGATGGTTTTGAAACAGATGCCCGTGATTTCATCACCAATTTTCCTAAGGCGTTAAAGGAAACACATACATTGTTAACCCGCAACAGGATTTGGATGGACAGGACAAAAGGAGTTGGTGCAATTTCTCCTGAAGATGCGATTAATTACGGGTTAACTGGTCCCTGCCTGCGTGCAACCGGTGTTGCGCACGATATCCGCAAGGCTGAGCCGTATTCCTCTTACAATGAAATGAAATTTGAGGTGCCTGTAGGCACTAACGGCGATGCGTACGACCGGTATTTAGTGCGAATGGAGGAGATGATTCAAAGCTGCAGTATCGTAGGACAAGCACTTGATAATCTGCCGGATGGACCATTTAGTGTTGAAGACAACAAAATCATGATGCCAGACAAATCAGATGCGTATGGACATATAGAAGGATTGATCCACCATTTTAAAATCGTTATGGATGGACATGGTGTGCAGCCGCCCAAAGGCGACCATTATTGTGCTACGGAATCGCCAAATGGAGAATTAGGATTCTACATTGTGAGCGATGGCAGTGGTACTGCCTATCGGATTAGAATTCGTCCACCGAGTTTCTTTCATTTTCAAGCACTGCCGCACATGTTGGAAGGCGGCATGGTATCGGATACGGTGGCTGTGTTGGGTAGTTTGAACGTGATCGCAGGAGAGTTAGATCGGTAAATTGTCTTAAAACAACATTTAGCTTGATGCTGGGAGATGACACGATGCGGAAAAAGATACAGTCTGCACCGACAATATTCTATCCGGAATCAGACGGCAAACCGATGGCAGAAACAGATACACACCGCAAGTTGATGATGGATTTTATTCTGATGCTTGAAGACCATTTCGAAAATGATGGCGATGTTTATGTCTCTGGTAACTTATTTTTGTATTACGAAGAAGGGGATCCAAAGAAAGTTATATCTCCCGATGTGTTCGTTGTTTTTGGTGTTGATAAGAAACTGCGGAACACTTTTCAAACGTGGGCAGAAGCAAACACTCCTGATTTCGTACTTGAGGTAGCAAGTCCCAAAACTTTTAAAAATGATATGGGACACAAGAAGGACCTATACGCATCTGTGCTCGCGGTGAAGGAATATTATATCTACGATCCGCTTGGTCAGATCGTGCCGAGTTTTGTCGGATACCGACTTGTTGATGGTGTATATCAAGAGATTGATTTTGTAAATGAGCGTTTACCAGCAAAGACATTAGGTTTAGAATTGGGCGAACATGACGGTAAGTTGAGCCTCTATAATCCCAATACGTCGCAGTGGTTGCAAACGCCATCGGAAGAGGTAAAAGAGGTTAGGGCACGTGCAGAAAACGCTGAGGCACGCGCGCAACAAGAGGCTAACGCACGCCAAAATGTTGAAGCAGAACTTGCAAAGGCTTTAGCTGAAGTTGAACGCCTTCGTGCAGAGTAACAGGCAATTATGTATCTTGGCAGTATAATCCTTTTTGTCAAAAACATGAAATCTGTAATTGCATTTTATAGGGATGTTGTCGGATTAACGCCTGATGAAGACCAACCGTTTCCTGAACATCGGTTTTTTCGTTTTGACACTGGAGAATGCAAACTATGTCTGCATAGTGCAAGCAAACCAAACGAAGGGAGACAAAAGATTGGTTTTCATGTTGAAAGTGTGAGTGCCGTTCATCAGGATTTGAAAGCAAAGGGGCTGCGATTGAGACCATTAGAAAATGAGGATGGTCTTGCGTGTTTTGACATTAGAGACCCAGAGAAAAACCGAATTCAGTTTTGGGGAAAATACTAACTTATGGGTGAGGTTGGGAAGGTAAAATATTGGTGTTAGGAAATAGGAGACGAAAGGACTATATACTTTTAAGGAGAACATAATGGCACGTTCATATTCAAAAGATACCTCTATTTCTTATGTCCCTACTGACGATAGAGACCTTTACCCTTCTGAAGATGGAAAACCCGTGGCAGCAAGCGATTATCATTTAAGATTACTAATATGGACGCTGCAAGCGCTTGAGGCACATTTCGAACAAAACCCGGAAGTCTATATCTCTGGTGACATAATGATGTATTACAGAGAGGGGGATCCCCGAAAATCTATATCTCCAGATGTCCTCGTCTGTTTTGGCATAAACCCAAAGATGCGTCTAACGTATAAAACATGGGAGGAAGGAAAAGTTCCCGATTTCGTGATGGAGTTCTCCAGTAAAAGCACTTATGATAAAGACTTAGGTGAGAAGATGGATGTTTACGCTTCATTGGGAATACAGAATTACTTCTTATACGATGCAGAGGGGTTGTATTTGCCATCTCCGCTGATGGGATTCACGTTAGTGGACGGTGTATATGTCGCTGTTTCTGCGGATGAGCGGGGAGGTTTTCTCGCCTCGGTTTTGGATTTGGATTTCCATCTTCGCGATGGAGAGATAGCGATTTATGACCCTGTTGCGGATGAATGGCTTCAGACATTGGCAGAGAAAGAAGCTGCTCGCGCAGCAAATGCTGAAGCACGCGCTGAACAGGAAACCATCGCACGAGAGAACGCTGAAACACGCGCAGAGCAAGAAGCCACACGTGCAGCAAACGCTGAAACACGCGCAGAACAAGAAGCTACACGTGCTGAAAATGCTGAAGCAGAAGTCGCGCAACTCCGTGAAGAACTGGCACGTTTGAAAGCACCCAGCTAACCCTCTGACAACTCGATAACTTTATGTTTGGCAAAGCGATATGAATTTGAGACAGTTGATATGATTACTTGGGGTAAAAAAGCGAGAATATTAGGTAGTACAGAAATTTACCACTGTGATGTGTGTAACGACGAATTGTCGCATACTGTGGTATTTCATTACCGTGTATTTGGTTTCTTTTGGATATTCTTAGCAGCATTTTCAAAATCGTATGACCGTGTGTGCAACAAATGTGGTGAAAAAACGAGAATACGACAAATCTCAGATGAATTAAAATTAGCATCCACAATACCATTTTTTCATAGATTCGGATTGTTGATATTTATTTGCATCGGACTAATAGCCTGGTATTTTCAAGCTTCAAGCGAAAAAGCCGCAAAGGAAATCCTTGACAATGAGCGAGTTCGGGTTATGGAATCGCTGTTTAGTTCCGGTGAGAAACTAACTATAGATGGCGAAGAGAAATTAATGTTCCGATTAAATGACTACGGCGCTGGCCTTTTATCTGAATTCTACAAGGATGCAGAAAGTAAACCGGTTCCTAATTTTCTTGCAACTGATGGTCTACAAATAAAGTCGTATGAAATCCCTGAAAAAGGGTTTAGCGATAGAGTTCGCGCATTTATGTACGTAGACGATGCGTCAAATCAACAATATGTTGATGAAATTGGATTTGAAGTATTAATACTTTACGAATTAAGTCGTACTATGTCGTTATCCGATCGTGTAGAGATCGCAAATGCCATGAACTGGTATAGTGGACAATGGAATTCTACAGATTGTTTCTTCATATATGACGTGCTGTTGTCCAAGTAACTTTGTTTCGGCAGATAAATGCAAATTATTCCAATTATAAAAAATAACCACATCTTAAAGAAGTACTATAGTTTGGACAATTCCTGTTAATCTCCTGTTGAGTTTTCAAGTATTTTCCTATTTTTGCGAGTTTATGTCGGATCGTAACTTGCAAAAAAGAAGCATATTGAAGCAGCCCCAGCGGGGCGAAAGGTGTATAGAAAACGATATCCTCACCATAACAAGCCCCAGCGGGGCGAAAGGTGTATCCGGGGAAATCCTATGGATGCCATGGTGTTTCTATTAAATCAGACTATCACTCATGAACATAAAATCTGTCCAAACTATAGTAAAGAAATAGAACGTTTGTTGTTGCGCAATTTATTGCGCCTCATACATTCTTTTCAAATATGCCAATGTCTTGTAGGGAAAGAAAAGAAATGAAGTCATCTATAATATATCTGATAGTGATTTTGACAGTTGTGATTGTGGGGTGTGGTCCTTCGACGCGATCATATTGGGAACCTACAGTGTGGCATGTTCAAGAAAACAAGAGTAACGTTCCAGAAATTGGTACGTTACAGGACAATCAATTCAATTATAACGTTATTGTAACAGATTTTGGTAAAGTAGTCCGGGGTTATGATATCATTGATGGAACACCGTACGTAACCCAAAAACCTAAAAAACTGATTGCTGTTGTCGTAAGATGCCAAAATACGTCAAATGGAACACTGCTATTAGATTCCGATCCAATTCAACTGATTGATGCTTCTCAAACACTCGCTAAGAAATTGACGCATCAAGAGGTAATATTCAGACTTTATGGGGGTAGAATGCGACAGTCATCACAGTTAAGACGACTTAGGGAACTCAAAAGACCTATGCCGGAAATGTCAACTTTTCTCGGTGCTGTCCTCGCCGGTTATGTTGAAGCATTAAGAGCTGATGAACGTGCGATGATAATCAATGAAATATATCAAAAAGAATATGCAGGATATGATATTCTTCACCAACGGTTTGAACCGAGTTCATTACCCAGTGGCGTTTCTACAAATTGGGTACAGTACTATCAATATTCCCCTGGACCTATTAGAATCGTATTGCAAGGACAGAATGTTAGTGATGGGCTTCTATTTGCTTTACCACCACCAAAACCGCCTCCTGCCAAACCCGCACCTGTGGAAGTAGAAAAACACGAATTTTCACCCGGTATATTTATTGCGTTTGTAGGAATAATAGTTGGTGCTGTCATTATTGGATCAAGTTTAATTGACTAATTGCTTTAGGATTTCACATTGTTAGACTTAACCTACTACAAACTGACTGCCGATTGCCAACAAAAGGAAAACATTGATGTCAGAGGAAATTATACAAATCGAAACACCATTTCAGTTTAACGAAGAAAACAAACAAGAATTTGACGAACTGATTGGTCGGTACCCTGTTAAAGAAGCCGCGATGCTTCCTACGCTCCACTTGGCACAACGGCAAGAAGGTTATATTAGTCCTGCTGTCATGAAGTATGTCGCGGAATTGTTGGAACTTTCCGTGATGAAGGTAAAAGACGTGGTAACCTTCTATCCGATGTTCTTTGAGGAACCGGTTGGCAAGTATGTTATCCGCGTCTGTCATACGCTGCCTTGTGCACTGCGCGACTGTAAGGTAGTTTTGGAACATCTCAAAGCGAAACTCGGTACAGACATCGCTTCGGAAACGAATCTCGCAAAAGGGACAACTGATGATGGTAAGTTCACCTTGATGAAAGTTGAGTGCCTCGCATCGTGTGATGTGGCACCTGTTATTATGGTGAATGACGATTTATATAAAAATTTGACCCCAGAAAAGGTTGATGAAATTTTGGAGCAGCTTCCAAGCTAAATTAGGAATAATGGACTAAAGATCGGAGAAATTAGGATGGCGATAAAAGAAGGTTTTTTTATCGCAGATTGTGTCGAATTTATGAACGGTATGGATGCAGGTATCGTGGACTTAACTGTGACATCGCCGCCTTACGATAATCTGCGCCACTACGAGGGTTATTCGTTTGATTTTGAGAATATCGCCAAGCAACTATATAGAGTGACCAAACAAGGCGGGATCGTTGTTTGGGTAGTCGGTGACAAAATTAATGGTGGTCGAACACTCACAAGTTTTCGGCAAGGACTATTTTTTCAAGAGATCGGTTTTCAGATGCACGATGTCATGATCTATCAGAAAAAGAATACACCTTTTATGCGGAGCAACGCTTACACAAACTGCTACGAATTTATGTTTGTATTGTCAAAAGGAAAACCTAATATCTTCAATCCGTTGAAAACCAGAACTGCCAGACACGGGCCGGAAATGCTTGTTCACAATAAGGGCCCTGATGGTATCAATAAAAAAGTCCTAAAAGAGTTGAAAAAGGAAAAGACTCGAACAAATATCTGGCAGTATGCAGTAGGTTTAGGTGGCACAACAAAGGATAGAATAGCGTTTCAGCACCCCGCTGTTTTTCCTGAAAAATTAGCAGAAGATCATATTTTGTCGTGGACCAATTCCGGCGATCTTGTATTTGATCCCATGTGTGGAAGCGGTACAACCGGTAAAATGGCACTCAAAAATAATCGAAAATTCATCGGAGTTGATATTTCCAAAGAATACATCACTATAGCAAAAAAACGCATAGAAGGGATAACTACAACTCTATTATGAAACTTGACGATTTTGTCATTGCTACTCAACCTATCAATGGTATTGTTCCTAATTCTGTTGGGATCGTCAATTCAATTGACAAAGGAAAGGCACAAGTCTATTTCATTGGAAAGAATAAAGTGATAATACCCAATTAACGCGATCCGTATTGCTAAGTGTGCGGTTAGGAAACCGCACCTACCGTCGGGAAAAGACAAATCCCGTTAATTTGGTATAATAGCATCTCTTGATTCTATTTCCGTTATAGATGTTGAGAAGGTAGGAGATGAATACCCAAACAAAATATGCAATGTATGCCACATATTCAAACCTACAGAGGAGTTCAGCAGGAATCAGAATCAGGCTGGTGGGAGACCTATTAGACGGCCAAGTTGTCAAAGTTGTAGAAAAGTTATTGATGGAAAGAAGTTGACTGCTGCAGAACGGAAAAGGATGAATGAGAAACGACCACCAAATAAAACCGTTTTTGTGTGTCCTGTCTGTGAAAAGCGAACAATCGTAGGTATTACTGCAAATATCGTTGCTGATCATGACCACGAAACAGGAAAAGGGCGAGAATGGATATGTGACAGTTGCAATACAGGTTTAGGTCGATTCAAGGATGATATTGCGATCTTAGAAAGGGTCATTGATTACCTAAAACGTTTTTGAGGATTTGCATATTTAACAATATGACGAAACTATAATTTTTGGAAATTTTCTTATACTTTACTATAATCTGTTTTATTTCACTTGCTATTACGAGACAATATTATAGAGGAAAAATATGGTTCAAGAAAAACGGATTCTCTACGAGCATCTGGATGTACCAAATATAAACACCTTTGATGTCTTTCGACAACATGAAGGTTACACCCGTTTTGAAAAGGCTATCGCCGAATATCAACCTGAAGAAATTGCACAAATGGTGTGGGATGCAGGGTTGAAAGGTAGAGGCGGTGCTGGTTTTTCCACCGGGGAAAAGTGGAGTTTTGTCCCAAGGGATATTGAGCCGCGTTATCTCTGTTGCAACGCTGACGAAAGTGAGCCTGGCACCTTCAGTAATCGTTATGTCTTGGAGAAAAATCCGCATCTATTAATTGAAGGTATCCTCATCTGTTGCTATGCAATGGGAATTGAGACCACTTATGTTTACATCCGTGGTGAATTCACGCTTGGGAAAAAGATGTTAGATGCCGCCATTAAAGAGGCTTACGAACAAGGTTATCTTGGGGAAAATGTCCGCGGCGCAGGACAAACTATTAACATCTATACGCATCCGGGTGCTGGTGCATATATCTGTGGTGAAGAGACTGGATTGATTGAATCGCTTGAGGGGAAACGGGGACAACCCCGCAACAAACCGCCTTTCCCTGCTGTACAAGGTGTGTTCATGAAACCCACCGTCGTGCAGAATGTGGAAACTTTGTGCAACCTACCCTTCATCGTCGGGAATGGTGTGGAATGGTATACACAGATGGGACCGACATACGGAGATGCGCGATTTGATCCGCCAAAAGCAGACCCGAACACAGGCACAAAACTCTATTGTATCAGTGGTGATGTCAACGAACCGGGTGTTTATGAATTGGAACTCGGTTTGACATGCACAGAGCTTATTGAGGTAGCAGGAGGCTTGCGCGGTGAAGAAGTCAAAGCTGTAATTCCTGGCGGCAGTTCCGCACCGATCTTAACACATTACGAATTAGACACACGACTTGATTTTACATCGCTCACGCTTGCAAAATCTATGTTAGGTTCGGGTGGTATCATTGTGATGAATGAAACCCGCAATATCGTTGATTGCTTGCTCAATATCATGAAATTCTACGCGCATGAATCGTGTGGGCAATGCACACCGTGTCGGTGGGGCACGCCGTGGGTGCGTGATATTGTTCAACGGATTGCCGATGGTGAAGGCAGACAAACCACTATCACACGACCAAAGTTTGGCGTCACTGAAAGCGGCAGATGGGGTGATACTGGCGAAACAGAAGAAATTTACGAAGACCTTGACCTGCTGGAAAGCGTTGCGAACAACATTGCGAATGTGGATACGATGACATGGAACACTATCTGTGTCTTTGGTATTGCTGTTTCGTGGCCAGCAGTCAGTTATATGCGCAAGTTCAGACCTGAATTTGAGGCTACTATCCGAGAAAGTAAATTGGTCACCTTGCCTGTTGCTGAAGCGACAGTACCACCAGAGGAAAATTACGCGTATCAACAGCGGTTTATTCCGAAAGAGTTTGCTGACTTGGAATAGAGGTAAAGTGAGGACATAATTGGCGACGGTCAAAAGGAACATCTATTATGAGGACGTTGTTTTTTACCATTATGGTATTTTTATGTCTAAGCACTGTCGCGTCTGCGGAACTAAGCGTTGAAGACTTAGAAAAGATCCGCCAGATTGTAAACGAGGCAGAGGTGCGTTTAGAAAAGCGGATCACCGAAACTGAGGTGCGTTTAGAAAAACACTTTGCTGATCGCTTCACAGATCAAAGCAAAAGGTTAGACTTTCATGCAACATTGATAATAACACTCATCGGCACGCTTATAGCCTTTGTGGGTGTGCCGTTAGTCCTAATTGCATATCAGCAGAACAGACGCATACAACAAGACGATACCATAAAAGCACAAGCTACGGAGATTCAGGCATTGCGCGAGAAATTTGAGTCACTTGAAAAATTGTTAAGTTGACATAAGCTTAACTTTTCTGGTAGGAACACATTGGAGTAATATTTATGGCATTTATTAAACTGAATGACCTTGAAATAGAGGTTGAAGACGGAACAAATGTAGTTGAGATTGCAAGGCAACACGGCATTGAGGTGCCTCACTACTGTTATCATCCAGGATTGAGCCGTCCGGCAAACTGTAGAATGTGTCTCGTTGAACCTTACGGTCCCATACCAGGTGCTCCTCCAGGCACAATTGGTCCAGCACGACAATTAGCAACGGGCTGTACAACTACCGTTCGAACTGCACCACCTGAACGAAAATTGGAAGATAAATATGATGCTATCGTTTACACAGATAGTCCCCGTGTAAAAAAGGCACGGGAAGATATACTTGAATTTTTGCTTGTGCATCATCCACTTGATTGCCCCGTCTGTGACCAAGCAGGTGAATGCGATCTGCAAGACTTTAGTTACCGGCATGGGCACGATAAAAGTCGGTATCTGGAAGTCAAAAACGTTCCGCCAAAGAAGGACTTAGGTCCGGATGTTTTGCTTTATTCAACACGTTGTATCGTCTGCACGCGGTGTATCCGATTCTGTGATGAGGTTTCAGGGAGTGGTGAACTTGGATTAATTAATCGCGGTTCCCACGATGAGATTGATATTCCCCGAAGCCATGAAGGGATTCCCATTCAGCTGCTTGATAATAAACTGGCTGGAAATGTCGTAGATATTTGTCCCGTTGGTGCGCTCATTAGTAAGGATTTCCTGTTCAAATCTCGTCCGTGGTTTATGGAAAAGGCAAATAGCGTTTGTTCAGGATGTAGCGTTGGCTGTAACGTCACGGTTGAGTATAAAGCAGATGGTGTTTATCGCATCAAGCCTCGCTTCCATGCAGATATTAACCAACACTGGATGTGTGACGATGGTCGCCTCGGTTACCACTATGTCAACAGCGATGACCGCCTCCAACTTCCCCAAAAGAGAGTTGATGGCGAACTCTTAACAACGCAGTGGGCAGATGCCTTGACGTTGATAACCGAAAATTTATCCGAAGTTGATGCGGCGGATATTGTTGTTATCGGTTCTGCGCAAGGCACGAATGAAGACAACTACGTTTTACAGCAGTTTGCACATGATGTGCTAAAGACAACGCAATTGGGGCTCTTTGGGCAGCTGCCCGGTGAAGAACACAAATTCCCGCAATTTACCATTGAAGCGGACAAGAACCCGAACACCGCAGGTGCGCGAACAGTCCTCGGTTCTGCAAATGGAAACGTCGTTTTAGAAGGCGATGCGCTTTGGGAAAAAGTCGCAGGTGCGAAGGTTGTATATCTCGTTAGCGGTGTGCCGGAACGCGCGCTTGAAGATGTTGAAAGAGAAGCATTAGAAAAGGTTGATTTCCTAATTGTGCAAGATGTTTTACCATCAGAGGTTACGGAATTAGCCGATGTGGTATTACCGGGGACAACGTTCGCGGAAAAAGACGGCACCTTCACCAATTCGACAGGATGGGTTCAACGAATTCGTAAGGCAATTGATCCACCGGGTGAAGCGCAGGTAGATTGGGAAATTACACAGCAGCTTGCAAAGCATCTCGGTGGAGAGATTGACTACCATTTCGCGGGTGAGATTGCCATAGCAATTGCAGAGAATGTAGAGGGATACAGTGACGCAACACATCAAAATATTGGAGATGCGGGTATTAAGTTAGACTAACTCGCTAACTTCAATCATGCGCGTCATCAAGAAGGAGAAAGTATGGATATAGATATAGTAAGTATTATAATTATTCCAATCATCAAAATTCTCTTCATTGCCCATCTGCTGATTATTGGCGTGATGGCGATGATTTGGTCTGAGCGGCGAGTGAGTGGATGGATGCAGGATCGACTCGGACCGAATCGCGTTGGACCGCAAGGACTACTCCAACCTATCGCAGATGGGATTAAGTTCCTCTTTAAGGAAGACCTCATCCCAAATCACGTAGATAAGCCACTTTACGTGCTTGCCCCCGCCATGCTTTTAGTCCCTGCGATGATTGCGATTGCTGTTGTGCCGTTTGGTGACTCTATTAGCGTATTCGGGTATGATAATATACCTCTTCAAATTGCTGACATTAACATCGGAATTCTGTATATTTTAGCGATAACGTCGCTTGGGGTTTACGGTGTTGTTATCGGTGCGTGGGCATCAAATAATAAATACTCACTTTTAGGTGGTTTACGTTCATCTGCACAAATGATAAGTTACGAATTGACACTGGGATTGGCAATTATTGGTGTGCTGATGCTTTCCGAATCGCTCAGTCTTCGCACAATCGCTGAAGGACAAGGATCATATCCGTGGAAATGGAACTTTCTCATACACTTCCCCGCCTTTCTTGCATTTACAACAGCAATGTTCGCAGAAACAAACCGATTGCCTTTTGACCTTGCCGAAGCAGAACAGGAACTTGTCGCAGGGTACCATACTGAATACAGCAGTATGAAATTCGCGATATTCTTCATGGCAGAATATATGAACATGATCGTGGGTTCTGCTGTGGTTGTAACGCTTTTCTTAGGCGGATGGCACTTCTTTGGATTAGAAAATATGGGAGGTCCCTTCTGGAGTGGAGTTATCTCATTTGTGATCTTCTTTATCAAAACGGGTATTTTCTTGTTCGTGTTTATTTGGGTGCGTTGGACACTTCCACGATTCCGATATGACCAACTCATGAATTTCGGTTGGAAATTCTTGTTACCAGTTGCGTTGACATCAATCGTTGTTACCGGCACCTTATCAATAGTGACAAAAGGAAATCTTCTGTGGATAGGGATCGGTAATGTTGTTGGAGCGTTTATCGTTGTAGCAATCGTTGCGGGGATGCTTGCCATGGACAATAACAGCAAATCTGCAGCGCAAAGCACTCCTGCTGCTGCACCGCTGCGCGGATTAGACGCAGTAGAATAGGAGACGTGCTAATGACTGCAGAAATGATTCTATTTTTTATCTTTGGCGCCGTGGCACTAATCGGTGCGATCGCTGTCATCTCGTTTCGGCATCCGATCTATAGTGCGCTTTCGCTTATAGTGACATTTTTCGCACAAGCGGGATTGTTCGTGCTTTTGGGCGCGCACTTCGTTGCTGCTGTTCAAGTGATTGTGTATGCTGGGGCGATTATGGTGTTGTTCCTCTTTGTGATTATGCTGCTGAACCTCGGCACACTCTCTGTAAAAGGTGCTCTCACAGGGAAACTGAAAGGCGTTGCTATAGTTTTGGGTATCCTCTTAGCTGCCCAAGGCATTTATATTGCCGTTAACGCACTCAATGATACTGCGGTCGGATCGGAAAAAGCAATGGAAAAGGCAGCTGCCCTCGCTGATAATCCGATCGAAACTTACGATATTGGCGAGCTTTTATTTACTAAATACCTTTTGCCGTTTGAAGTTACCTCGCTTATTTTGTTGGCAGCATTGATTGGCGTTATTGTCTTGGTAAAACGCGAAAACCAAACTGAAAACTAACAGCAGTTTAAGATATAGGATTTAAAATATAGTAAGAAAAAGGATTTTATATGTCGTTAGAGTATTATCTCATCTTGAGCGCGCTTCTGTTTACAATAGGCGTTATCGGTGTTCTCATCCGCAGAAATGCAATTATCATCTTTATGTGTATTGAACTGATGCTAAACGCAGCGAATCTCGCCTTTGTAGCAATCAGTCGGAGTCTTGGTGATCCAGATGGACAGTTGTTCGTCTTTTTCGTGATGGCTGTCGCTGCTGCCGAAGTCGCAATCGGATTAGCAATTATTGTCAGTGTTTTCAAGCATCGGGAAACAATTAATGTGGATGAAGTTAATTCGCTGAAAGGATAAAACATGTTTGAACAACTAATTATTATCTTATTAATTTCACCACTTGTCGGATTTCTGATTAACGGGTTGTTTGGCAAATGGTTAAAAGGTAATGAGAAACTGAGCGGGACAATCGGTGCACTTGCGGTACTTGTATCCTTAATCTGTTCAATTATCGCTTTTGTGAAGGTCCAGGGCGGAACTACGCTTCCTAATCCAGATGAAGATGGGATCATTTATAAATGGATTTCGAGTGAAATTTTAGGTAAATCATTCGATTTCAATATCGCATTCCACGTTGATGCCCTGACGACTGTAATGTTGTTGGTTATCACAGGTGTCGGATTTCTCATCCACGTATATTCCATCGGCTACATGCACGGCGATGAAGGATATACCCGCTATTTTGCGTATCTAAATCTGTTTGTTTTCGCAATGCTTATCCTCGTCCTTGGCAACAACTATCTGATGATGTTTGTTGGCTGGGAAGGTGTCGGACTCTGCTCCTATCTACTCATAGGGTTCTGGTATGAGAAACAATCCGCTACGGATGCAGGTAAAAAGGCGTTTATTGTCAACAGGATTGGTGATTTCGGTTTCCTATTGGGGATGTTTACGTTGTTTGCAGTGTTTGGTAGCCTTGACTTCACAACAATCTTCAGTGAAGCCGAAGCAAACAGTGCAGTGCAGGTATTCGGTGTAAATGCGATAGTGTTGGCGACCTTGCTGCTTTTTGTCGGTGCAATAGGTAAGTCCGCACAAATCCCGCTCTATGTCTGGCTACCGGACGCGATGGAAGGTCCAACCCCTGTTAGCGCATTGATACACGCCGCCACTATGGTCACCGCGGGTGTTTATATGATAGCGCGTTCCGCTGTGCTTTATAATATCGCAGAAACAGGAGCGGTTGTCGCGTGGATTGGGGTATTAACAGCGTTGTTCGCCGCAATAATTGCCCTCAAACAGAATGACATTAAACGTATCCTGGCATATTCTACTGTAAGTCAATTGGGATATATGTTTGTCGGTGTTGGTGTCGGTGCTTATGCTTCTGGTATTTTCCATTTGGTAACACATGCATTCTTTAAAGGGTTGATGTTCCTGACTGCTGGTAGTGTGATGCACGCAATGGCAAATGAATTAGATATACGAAAAATGGGGGGATTGCGAAACAAATTACCGATAACCCATGCCACATTTTTGGTTGGTGCTTTAGCAATTGCAGGCGCACCATTCCTGAGTGGATTCTGGAGCAAGGATGAAATTTTGCACAGCGCGTGGGGAAGTTCAAAAGCGATTTATATCATCGGATTAATTACGGCATTCCTGACAGCGTTTTATATGTTCCGTCTAATTTTCGTAACTTTTTATGGGAAATCTCGCGTTGAACCTGAAGTAGCCTCACATCTGCATGAATCGCCAGCGGTGATGTGGTTACCCTTAGCTATTCTCGCGGTTCCTTCTGCTCTGATTGGTTTGCTGTTGGGTGTGGGTGGACATAATAGCTGGTTCCACCACTTCACAGAAAAGGTAGCAGGTTTTAAAGGTGAGCACGGTGAAGCATTAGGCAGTGCAATTCCATTCATGATAATTTCCTCAATTGTTGGTTTACTTGGCATCGCATTTGCATGGACACGTTATAAAAATCGCGTGCCTTCTGATGAGCCAACAAACGCACTGCAGAAACTTGTCGCTAACAAGTTCTACATTGATGAGATATATAATACCTTCATCGTACAGCCCATCAAAAACGCTTCTCACTTCCTTTTGTGGAAACTTTTTGATACCGGAATTATTGATGGTATAGTAAATAGCGTAGCTGCAATTATCCGAGTGCTTGGTGGAACGTTACGAAGACTGCAAACAGGACTCGTTCAAGTATATATAGCGTCAATGGTTGTAGGAATAGTGTTTTTTCTTGCATACTATCTGTTTTTCGCTAATTGATTGTTAGGATTTAATGGCAGAAAAATGAGTCAGGCACATCTGGAATATAAAGACAGGGTCAACTTGGGGAGTTACTATACGCCACCTAAATTTGTCCAGTTGGCGTGGGAATTAATTGAATCGTCCATAGATTCACAGACAGCCATAATTGATAGTGCTTGTGGATACGGAGATTTTCTAAAAAATTATGGACAATCTGTAACAATCGGATGTGATATAGACGAAGATGCAATAGAGATAGCAAGAAAAAACACAGATAAAGTCCAATTCTTTCGGACAAACGCTTTATCCAACGTTTCAAGGGAAAAATTCGGTATTCCTCAGCAATCTACAAGATTGATAGTCGTAGGAAACCCGCCTTATAACGATAGAACTTCACTTATTCGTCATAAGATTAAAAATGTTGATTTTGAGGTAGATGAAGATATAGCGAGTAGAGACTTAGGCATATCATTTCTCCGTTCTTATAATAAACTTGCAGCGGACTTTGTCTGTATTTTACACCCATTGTCCTACTTAATAAAACAAACTAATTTCAGACACCTAAAGGAGTTTACTGCAAATTATAAATTGATAGATGGGGTCCTTATTAGTAGTGGGGAATTCCCGGAATCGGCTAAACACACGCCTTTTCCGATTGTCATTGCATTTTATCAACGGGATACCAAAGGGATGGAATATGATTATATCCGTTCCTTCCCATTTAGAATAGGAGATGGACTTCATTTTTGTCTGAGTGATTTTGATTATATCATAAATTATATTAACAAATATCCCAGCAAGCAGCATCAACCGATATCTGATGATTCTCTCTTTTTCTGGACAATGAGAGACATTAACGCATTAAAAAGAAATCGAACTTTTGTCCAAAACTATAGTAATAACACGATTGTCCTTGACAAAAGCAAACTGGATTATTACGCTTATGTGGATGTGTTTAAGAGAAACATCCATCGGCTTCCTTTCTATTTTGGAAACTGTGATGTTCCTATAGATGATACACTTTTCAAGCAGTCCAAACACTGTTTTATCAGTGATACTATTAGGCATCATCCTTATTTAGAAAAGCACTTTCAGATAAATCCAATAGAAAAAGAAGAGGTAGAAACCGAACTGGATAAGTATTTCAGATTATTATTAGGAAAACATCATCAATGTAACAAGGTGTTTTATGACTTGAAATCCTCTCTTTTTTAGAAAATGCTAACGGAGGAAGAAAAATGAAACAGAAAAATTTTCGACCGCGAGATATGCTCAACCAAGAAGTTGCTGGCATCTGCGGTGTCGCAAGACTGACAGATAAAGCACGGGCTGCCCATGCTGGAGAAATTGGGAGTTATAAATACGGTGCTGATTCTGAACAAGATACTGGAATATTATCCTTTCTTGGTATCTCAGCAGATTCATTTCAGTTAGCAGCTGTCCGGATTGACAATGATATTAAATTAGGGGTATGGGTTATGGACAACTGCAGTAGGTCGTCTAACGAAATATCGAAATTCAATCGTAAGCTAAAGTTTTGGTGGCAGAGCAAAATGCCTCGTGACACTTATTCAAGGCGTCGCCGCGAATTGGCACGCCGCAGAGAATCATCCGAGTCATCTGAGATAGACTCGGTATTATTCATGATTATTAGTTCCTGATGATGAAAGTTAAGTTATTCTAAAGGAGATTTTTTTGTTACTTTCAATAGTTATTTTTTTACCACTGCTTGGCGTAATAGCAATAGCGTTGCTCAGAAATATGGGGGCATCTGCTATTAAAGGCATCGCGCTTGTCGTTAGCTTATTGACATTTGTTATCTCGCTTGGACTTTACACTGGGTTTGATGCAGGAATAGAAGGATTCCAAACTGACTCTCAACTCTACCAGAAACTGCCATGGATTGCCGGATTAGGCATAGGTTACCACATCGGCATTGACGGCATTTCGTTGTGGTTAGTCTTACTTACTACGTTCCTCACACCGATATGTATCCTTGCCGCATGGAATTCTGTAGAGAAAGGGTTGAGCGGTTTTATGATGTCGCTTCTCGCCTTGGAAACAGGCATGTTAGGCGTTTTTTGTGCATTAGATCTATTCCTTTTCTTCGTGTTCTGGGAGGCAATGTTGATCCCGATGTACTTCCTTATCGGAATATGGGGCGGGGAACGTCGAATTTACGCCACGATAAAGTTCGTGCTTTATACAATGGCAGGCAGTGCGCTCATGTTAGTCGGTATTTTAGCACTGTACTTCCAAAACGGGGATAATGGTTTTGATCTCACGACACTCCTTGCGCAAACGTCTGCTGCAGGATTTAAATTTGACCATTCCATGCTCTTATTCCTTGCATTTTTCATTGCTTTTGCAATTAAAGTCCCGCTCTTCCCCTTCCATACATGGCTACCAGATGCACACGTTGAAGCACCTACTGTAGGCAGTGTTATCCTTGCGGGTGTCTTGCTCAAGATGGGCACATACGGGATAGTCCGATTCTGCCTACCACTTTTCCCAGAAGCCGCAGCGGATGCTACACCTTGGATAGTACCACTTGCTGTTATCGGTATAATTTACGGTGCATTGGTAGCAATGGTGCAACCGGATCTGAAAAAACTTGTGGCATATTCCAGTGTGAGTCACCTCGGTTTTGTTGTATTAGGTCTCTTCTCAAAAAGTCACTTAGGTATTCAGGGAAGCGTTTTGCAAATGATCAATCATGGTCTAAGTACGGGCGCGCTATTCCTCTTAGTAGGTATGATTTATGAACGACGGCATAGCCGAATGATTGTAGATTTTGGCGGGTTGGCAAAGAAAATGCCTATCTTTGCCACCATCTTTTTGATTGTAACCCTGTCGTCCATCGGATTACCCGGTCTGAACGGTTTTGTCGGTGAATTTATGATTCTGCTTGGAAGTTTTGTTGGTGGGGCATTCTCTAAATGGTACGTGGTCTTTGCTACAACAGGTGTCATTTTGGCAGCAGTTTATATGCTCTGGATGTTCCAGCGAGTAATGTTTGGCACACCGGACAAAACGAACGCTGCTTTACCCGACCTGAAACCACGCGAAATCGCGGTACTATTACCGATACTGCTGTTTATTGTATGGATTGGCGTTTTTCCAAAAACATTCCTCAAACCTATGGAATCGTCTGTAAATGCTGTTGCAGCGAAAGTTAAAGTTAATGCAGAAGAAAATACACCAGCAGTTGGACAAGTAATTATTGACGGTGAAACTCAAAACCCCGTTATTCTGAAAGTCGAAACTGCAGACCTACAGTCGATTGAAGAGGAGGCACAGACGAAATAGTGAAGTCAAAACTTGCCTCTTTTCTTGTCCTATGCATCATTGTGGGGCTTACTTTAGCAGTTTCAGTGGAAACCTTTGCTGCTGATGAGACACATGGTGAGGGTGGACACTTTCGCGTAGATGGTTCTATATTACCTATCTGGAGCATTATTCCTTTTGTAGGAATTCTCCTCTCAATTGCACTTTTCCCACTCCTGTTAGATTCCCATTTTCTTGTCCACCATGGTGGAAAAATGTCATTGGTATGGGCGTTATTATTCGCAATCCCATATCTTGTTGTTTTCAGAGGTGACGCTTTTCACGATATTTTATATATCTACTTGATAGATTACATTCCGTTCATCATACTGTTATGGGGTTTGTTCACGGTTGCAGGCGGGATACTCGTACGCGGCACATTGCGCGGCACACCGATGGTCAACACGCTGTTACTGCTAATCGGCACTGTGATAGCCTCTTGGATAGGAACAACAGGCGCATCAATGCTCCTCATTCGTCCGTTGATTCGAGCAAATGCCTACCGAAAGAGTAAAGTTCATCTTGTTGTCTTCTTCATCTTTTTGGTAAGCAATATCGGCGGTTCCTTAACTCCTCTTGGCGATCCGCCGCTCTTTCTTGGATTTCTACACGGCGTGCCTTTCTTCTGGACAACAACTGCACTCTTTCCACACATGGTATTTATTAGTGTCATTCTAATTGTTCTCTTTTTCGTAATAGACACATTCATGTTCAAACGGGAAGGTGGCGTAGTGCCAGATGATGGCACTAATGAACCGATTCGGATTGATGGTCTCTTTAATCTCGTTTTCTTATTCGGTATCGTTGCGGCAGTCTTAATGAGTGGCTCTTTCAAATGGGGAGATGTCAACATTTTGGGCGTTCATGTATACTGGCAAAATATCGCCCGCGATGTCCTGATTGTTGCCATGGGACTATTGTCGCTCCAATTTACTCCCTTTAAAGGTGAATTACGGCAATCAAACGAGTTTTCATGGGAACCAATTGAAGAGGTCGCAAAAGTTTTCGCTGGAATCTTTATCACCATTATTCCCGCCTTGACAATTCTCGGTGTCGGTACAAAAGGAGCATTGAGCGGGTTAATCGGGGCAATTGAACAACCCTGGCACTACTTCTGGATAACTGGGGTTTTGTCCAGTTTCTTAGACAACGCACCAACCTATTTGACATTTTTCAACACTGCACTTGGAAAATTAGAGCTTACTGAGGCGGTTGTTCCACAAATTTTGTCAGGACAATTGACTGAACCGCAACACCTTGAATTTGTCAGATTGCTAACGGCTATATCCGTCGGTGCAGTTTTTATGGGTGCAAATACATATATCGGTAATGCACCAAATTTCATGGTTAAATCAATTGCGGAACAGAGTGGAATCCGCATGCCGAGTTTCTTTGGATATATGATCTGGTCAGTCGTAATTTTAGTCCCGCTTTTTGTGATTGTTACGTTCGTGTTTCTCCGCAGTTAGGCTGCATATTGTCGGAGTTCAAAAATGGAGGTTTTGAATGCAAATTGACTGGTCTTTGTTAATGCCAGAACTTGTCATCGTTTCAACATTACTCATTGTCCTTATCTTTGACATGATTGACGCAATCTCAAAAAAGGCATTGGGATGGATGACAATCGTTGGTGCGGGAATCGCCTTAGTGGTATCTATCCAGATGCTACAAGCTGGTGAAGTTGGCACCACATTCACACAAGTTGGCGAAGTTGCAACTGAATCCGAAGGTATGTTTAAGGTTGATACTTATTCCCTCTTTTTCAACATTATCTTCCTCGTTTCAACGATTTTGGTTGCCCTCATCTCAATTAGTTATTTAGGGAGAGAAGATAAAAAGCAGGGACCATATTTCCTACTCATCCTTCTTGCAACGCTCGGCATGATGCTAATGGCTGCTGGCAACGAGTTAATTATTGTTTTCCTCGGCTTGGAACTAATGTCGTTATCGTTATATGTGTTGGCAGGCTATTTTCGAGAAAGTCCTGCTTCAAGCGAAGCGGGTATGAAATATCTGCTGCTCGGTGCGTTTGCAAGCGCGTTTTTCCTCTACGGAATTGCGTTAATTTACGGTGCTGCTGGAACAACAAGTATTCCAGGGATTGCAGAGAAACTCACCGCTGAAAGCCAATCTCCGCTACTATTAGCAGGTACTTTCCTACTCATCGTTGGGTTCGGATTTAAGGTCGCGATCGTTCCGTTCCATCAATGGGCACCAGATGTTTACGAAGGCGCACCTACCACAATTGCAGCCTTTATCTCTGCGGGTCCAAAAGCAGCAGGTTTTGCGGCGTTCCTGAGAATCTTTGTTGAAGCGTTGCCTAACGCGCAAACCGAATGGAGTTGGATTGTCATTGTATTGGCAATGCTGACAATGACAGTTGGCAATATCATTGCTATTGCACAGACGAACATCAAACGGATGCTTGCATACTCAAGTATTGCACATGCAGGGTACGTGTTGATAGGATTAGCGGCAGCAAATCCTGAAGGTAAATCAAGCGCGATGCTATACCTACTTGTTTATTGCGTTATGAATATCGGTGCATTCGGTGCGGTTATCATGGCAAGAACTGCTGATGGAGAAAGTTTAACGATTTCCGATTATGCAGGACTTGGCTTCCGAAAACCTTTACTCGGCATGTTCATGACGCTAATGCTTCTATCCCTTGCAGGTTTTCCACCCACTGCTGGTTTTGTTGGAAAATTCTATCTCTTTAAATCCGCTATCGGTGCAGAACTCTATCTACTTGTCATCGTAGGTGCAATCAATACTGCGATTTCGGCTTTCTATTATCTACGCGTTGTCGTAACGATGTATATGCGTGAACCGGAAGAAGAGTTGGAGTTCAACCCATATCCTTCTACCTTGGTCATCGGATTAGTTTTCGCATCAATTGGTGTTTTACTCGTTGGTATTCTCCCATCGCACCTTCTTAATTTTCTGTTTTAACTTAGGGATATAAGATAATTTCGCTAATTTGAAGATATTCCATTTCCACAACAGCCTCAGTACCGATTCGTATAGGTTTAAAATCCTGAAAATCGGTTTTGAGGCTTTATTTGTACCACTACCTCTTAACACCGTTGACATACTATTGCAAAATCACAATTATTACACTCTCTTGTAGACGTGGTTTAAAATCGTGCCATAAGAGAGTGAACTTCTACATATTTTTGTCGAATTTTCAAAAATACGCAAAAAGATGCAACTTTTTTGCAACTTGATTGTAGTAGCGTTAACCCCGAGCGCGCGGAGTTGCAACATGACAGAAGATGAATTCCTTGAACTGGTCCGCAAGCATCAAGATCAGGTTTATCGGCATGCACTTTATTTACTCAAAAACAGTGAAGACGCAAAAGATATGACACAAGAAACCTTTATCAAGGCATGGCAACATCGCGGGAAATTAAGGCGAGAAACAGTTCACTCCTGGCTTCTGAAATGCGCGCAGAATCTCTGTTTCAACCAACTAAAACGCCGCAAGTTTCAAGTGCACTTATCCGAAGAAAACGGCGAAACGCTTGAAATGCTACTGCATACACATTCATATCAGTCGAATCCAACCCCGGAGGAAACTGCCATTAAGCAGGAACATAAGCAGTTAGTGCATCAAGCGATTGGTGAATTACCACCCGCTATGCGATCAATAGTAATCATGCGGGAGTTAGAAGAAATGAGTTACAAGGAAATCGCACAAGTCTCAAAACAATCCGAAAACAGTGTTAAATCAACCGTATTTCGTGCTCGCAAGAAATTGCGTAAGATACTGAACCGCCTAATGGAGACATAACCGATGACCCAAAATTCATCACACGGAATGACTTGTCCAGACTTCCAAACACTCATGGAGGAATACATCGCGGATGAATTGGATACCGCTACCGAATCTGCAATCGCATCCCATCTCGCCACATGTGACAGTTGTCAACACGAATTGCGTTTAGCGAAGACAATTGACTCGGTATTAGATGACTTGCCTAAACCTACGTCACCTCCCGACATTTTACGAGAAGTTACGGCTTATGTTCGGGCGAATCCTCACAACAGCGGTTGGATGCGTCGGTTTCTTCATACCTTCGCGGACTGGGATATCATTCGTTCTCCGTTCCTTCGAGCGAGCGTATTAGTCTGTCTTGTTGGGATAGCGTTATTCGGTATCCACCAACATCAAAAGGATGTTGAATTAGCACAAGCAAAAAGCGACTTCGACTATGCAATTAGTAAGATGCAGTATGCGTTCCATAGAACAGGTATTGCAGTAAACGATAGCTTCACATCTCTCAATCTTGATGAAGCACCACGCCGTGCCCTGAAACCGACGGCAAATATCTCATCAGCAATTAACCGGAGTTTGGGCATCCTGAACCGCTTAACCGGTGTTGCTCCGAATTCAGATACAATTACGCCTGAACATAAACGCTCTGATGGTAATCCAACAGAGACTACCACACCAAATCAAGGAGGAAATACCCAATGAAACGAATCACCCTTATAACACTTTTAACCGCTTTCTGCTTTTTTGGTAATGGTATAGCGGAAACCGAATCAATTCGCGGCAAAATAGAGATGAACGTGCCGAATACACAGACACTTACGGTTTTCGGCCTCGAGTTCACCACGTTTTTACCTGAATATGCGGAGTATGTGGATATGATAGAGGGAGTCTTCATATGTAGATACGATAAAGAAGCAGGCAACCTAACTAAAATGAAAAGCCACTATCAGAAAACCCTCAAAACCGAAAAGTGGGAGCACCTTATTAAGGTTAAGGACCAACTTCACGTCAGCCTACTCTTCGCCGATGAACCCGGTATATTACACGGGATTTTTATTTCTTTCACTGATAAGCATAACACTACTTTCGTGAATATTTTTGGGAAGATAGATTTCGAAAAACTCGGAACTCTCTTTGGTAAACTTATTGAATCCGATTCGGAGTTCTTGAAGAACCTCAAAATTGATAAGAAAATCAAAATTGAAAAATAATCGAGATGCTGCACAAATGGACAGACCGACACACTCTCAAGCAAGTTTTCTGTCGTTTGAAGCATTATACAGAAAGGAGAACAACGCAATGAAATGGCAAAGACACCTTATACTTTTGTTCACGGGGTTCTTTTTAGCATTGGGGATTTTGCCGATCCATCAGGCATTAGCACAAGAAGAACAACCAGATGAAAAAGTAAAAAAAGGACAAATCCCGTTTGACTACTTGGATTCGCTTGAAGCACAGGTTGAAATCAATCTAACTGACAAACTCATCAATTTGGTAACCAAATCCGTCAGTTCGAGACCAGAGGTGGCGGAACTGATTCAGATGATTGACGGTATCTACCTCCGAACCTATGAAAAATATGGTGAATCCGAATCAGGGATGATAAAGTATTACCAGAATAAATTGAAGGAAAATGAGTGGGAAATACTCGTCAAAATCAAGGAAAAAGATGAAATAGTTGAAATCAGTTTGCTGTTTGATGAAGATGTGGCTTATGGAATCTTCGTAATCATTGCATCTTATGAATCTGATGAAGTCACCCTAATAAACATTGTCGGTAAAATCGCGCCAGAGAGAATTAGTGAATTGCTCAGAAACTTAAGCAATTTCGGTATGACAGATATTGATGTCGGTGATAAATTAAAGGTAAAGGTAGAATCAAACCCAGATAGAGATACCGTCCAAAAAAAGATGCTTGCGGTCAGAACTGAAAAACCGCCAAAAATTGATGGAAAACTTGATGACAAGTGCTGGAAAATCGCACCGCAAGCCGATGAATTCACACATGTAGACACTGATAAACCGGTAAAAGATCAAACTAAAGTCAAACTGGTTTACACTGATAAATCGATCTACGTCGCATGGAGACTCTACGATTCCCAACCCGATAAAATCGTGGCCCGTCAAAAAAAGGATCATGTTCGTTTTAAAGACGAGGATTCGGTCTGCTTTAGTATAGACCCATTTCATACACATCAATCCACACATCGCACCCTGTTTATGGCAAACCCACTTGGCAAGAAATATGTTCATTTTGCTTCGGCGCGTTCAATGAATCCTGAATGGGCTAACCAGTGGAAAGTTGCAGCTAACACTGTCAAAGATGGATGGGTGGTGGAGATGGAAATCCCTTGGCAGATATTGGATTATCCAGAAACTACCGATCCAATCCTGATGGGTATTAACTTTGATAGGAAACAACAACGTACAGGTGAACATTCTTGGTGGTCAAATGTCGGCGTTCAAAAGTTATACAGCAACGATGGAAATTGGTTGCAAGTTTTACCACCATCAAAATCGTCACGCATGCACGGGATGTTAGATGCATTTGAAAAAGGCAAATACAACGCATCAGGCGTTTTTACTCACGGCAACGGTTCTCCCAAAGACAGGGATTTTTTTCGCCTTGTGAATACCAGTGGCTTGAATCCCGTTGATGGGCTACGACTCGGTGGTGGATTTGAACTCGGTAAACGATGGAATTCTGACCCATTCTTTTTTGAAAGATCTGGTGAAACGATACGACGTAATCCAGACGCTGCATCAATTGCAATTAATGAAAACGATTTCGGTATACGATCCAGTCTCTCACCGAAACCCTTCGCATTTGGTACTATGAGTTATGCGCTTCGGACAGAAACCCCAAACTATCGGCTTGGGGGTGGTATGGCATTCGGTGAGAAATCAAATCTGACATATAGTGTCCAAATTCATAGACTAACATCTGCCAGGGATAGGGATATCTTGCTAAGTGGCAGCGAACAGTTTTTGAGAGCGTTCTTCGATTCGGATTTTCAAGACTACTATATTAGACAGGGCGGCGTGATGGCACTGCAATGGCAGCACGCAACGCTGAAACACACACTCGGGCTATCACTGCTATTAGAAGAACATGAAAGCATTTGGAATGATAGCACTTCTTACTTTAGAATTGGAACTTCAAGTTATCACTTAGGCACATTTGCAAGGGAAAATTCTCCAATATACGAAGGTAGAATGCATAGTGTTTCCTTAAAATATGATTTTGATACTCGAGAAAACACCAAAGTTGGATACGACTTAGGAAACCGAGGAAACAGTAACGAGTGGTATAATACATTTCTTGTTGAACACTCAAATTCTGCAATCGGTTCAGAGTATGACTTCACGCGCTTTGTGGCACATCTTCGCAACTACCATCCCATCGGAAAAGATCGGATTGATACACGTTTAAAGGTTGGACTTGCGTCTACTCCATACATGCTGCCTTTCCAACGCCAATTTGTGATTGGTGGCACAGGAACATTACGAGGATACTCACTCTACGAATTTGTAGGTAACCACGGATTCCTCTTCAATTTGGAGTATCTCCATAGTTTAGCGAAAGGTTTTTTCATTGTGCCTTTTGTAGATGTAGGACAAACATATAACCGCCTTGCAGACATAAAGGATGTTTACCCAAAGGTCAATCTCGGCATCGGTTTCCAACTGGGCATTTTCAGAGTGAACTTCGCAAGAGCGCTTGAGAGGGATCGTGGATATCAAGCTAATTTTAAATGGTCCCGCACGTTTTAATCTAATTGAACGAACTGCGTCAATGCCTGCGCATTATTGAATTTTTAAAGTATGTCTGTGAAAGATATTTTTAATTTCCAATTCTGAAAGGAGAGCCCAATGAAAAAATTGAATCCGTTTTTAAGCTTTATCGTTATTGTCTTTCTGCTTACGTTCCCTTTTCTTATCGGTTGTAGTGAAGGGGATCGCGAAATGATGTTTCCTAATACGGATATACCTGAAAGTGTAACCGTGACTGTAGAGGCACCCGCAGAAGCAGCGTTCAATCTGATTATCTCTACCGACTACAGAGAAGAGAAGGACAATTTCGGTAATAAAGTCATTATCCACAATAACGAAAAGAATTACTCTGTAACACAGGATTTTAGAGAAACAATCTTTTTTGATTCTGAGGAACCACGTATTTCAGTCAAACTGACTTGTACTAAGATTGACTCTATAAACGAGAATAGTTCAAATTCAGTTCATCTCATCGTCCAGTTTAACGGTGATGGAAATTTTGACAGAGGAAATCACAATCATAGGCAACCGATTGAATTGGGTTCATTTATAAGTGTACAGAGTACTTTTAGTCGATATGATGGTGTTTCATATAGGATCTTACGTGATATAGATCCTGAAATATTTAATTTCCGTCAGTAGACTGTTCCCTTACCCAAAATGTCTGTAGAAATGTAGGTTACAGTAATGAATAGACGCCAAATGCCATACGTGTATTCGGCGTCTATTTTTTTGCATCGTTGTTTCTAAACTCGGCACATGGCACCCTCTATATCCAGAAACATTAAACTGAATGGCTTTCCCAATGTTAGCAGGGTTATTTAGTTTTCGGTTTTTCTGGCGTATTTCATCACATCAGTTAATTTTCATATAGTGTTGTAGGTTGGGTAGAGCGAAGCGAAACCCGACACGTTTAGCCCTTGTCGGGTTTCGCTAACGCTTCTACCCGACGGACGACGTAAACTTTCAGTAATACTCGTCGATAGGTAATTCATAAAACTAAATAACCCTGCAATGTTAGTTTTACAATAGCACTCGTTCTTCTGGCATGCTATAATGTTTGAAATATCAAAAGGAGAAACACAATATGAAACCAACAATCATGATTCTTGGCAGTGGACACTTAGCGAATCCTGGCATGGACGCATACAATTTCAAAATGGACGATGTGCTTGCGCCAAAACGCCAAAGCGAAATAGAACAACTCGTGACACTACTTAAACCGTTCCATCCGACTAAGATTGCCCTTGAGGCAGATGAAAGGTTTATGTCTGAAATTAATGCGAACTACCAAGGTTATCTGGAAGGCACATACAAACTCAAGCGTGGAGAAGGCGACCAGATTGGGTTTAGATTAGCTAAGCAGATGGGACACCAGAAGTTGTACGGTGTTGATTATTGGCCAAAGCATAACCCGTTTTTTCCAGAAGATTTTGACTCGGATTTGACGGATGCTGACAAATTTGCAAAGGGACACAATCAAGAACACTTGTTGTCAAGCATAGAGGACTATTATCCTGATGCCGACGTGGAATTCCACGAGGAGGAAGATGGCAGAGTCTGGATTGTACCCGTGAAATACGAATCACTCAAAGACATGTACATACGTGGTAACGAACCTGAAGGCAGGCGCGCCGACCATCAGTTATACCTACGGGGTGCACGGATTGGATTAGGGGATCAATACCCCGGGGCGAATTGGCTTGCGCATCGTTGGTATGCCCGCAATCTCAAAATTTTTGTCAATCTGACGCGTATCACCGAATCTGAAGAAGACCGGATATTGTTAATTATTGGTGGTGGACATGTCTTTCTGGTACAGCAGTTTCTTGAAGATTCAGGGGACTACATCGTTGAAAGTCCACTAAAATACTTGAAATCAGAGGATGCTAATTGATGAAATAACTGAAATTCAAAATGGAAAATTTTAAATTCCCAAGTAATTTTGCTTTTTTTAAACCCCCTTCCAAAAAAGCACACTCTTTAGGTTAAATCTAATTGGGAAATGTTTATGCGATACGATCTATCAATGTACACGGATCTAACAGATGAGGAACTCATCCGGTTTGCACAAGTCGGTGATGAGTCTGCATTTACAGAACTGATGTTACGTTATAGTCCACGCATCTGGAAAGTTGTAATCGCGAATTCGAGACAACGCCGTGACGCTGAAGAAATTCTCTTGGACGTCTGGCGATCTGTTTGGGAAAACATCAGCGGACTGCGAAACGTTGAGAGTTTTGGTGGATGGATACATCGCATTGCTTACAACGCCTGCAAGAGGTACTACACTTCTCGGCACCATTCAAAGGGTGAAATTCTGTGCGATGATGCTTACTTAACCGATCACATTGATCGGAACGCAGTTGCACGTTTCCGAGAAACAGAACTTCGTGAGGCAGTAGCTGAGGCAGTACATCAACTTCCAGATAGAGTGCGCCGCGTCGCGGAGTTATACTATCTGGAATTGTGGAGTGTCAAAGAGATCCATGCAGAACTCGGATTAGCGATAGGAACAATCAAAACCAAATTAAGACAGACACGTGAACTCCTGCGTAAGGAGTTCGGTGTCGAACCTGAAGGAGTTAGAACAATGTCATCTAAACGAAAAGAATCCAAACGCATCCGAACCAAAACCAAAGTTATCGGTGTCGGTGGCGCGGGAGGTAATGCTGTCAAACGAATGGTCGGAGCAGGTTTGGCAGACATTGAATTTTACGTTGTGAATACAGATCAACAAGCACTCGAAAAATGTGACAATGCAACGCCAGTACAGATCGGTGTTAACACCACGCAAGGGCTTGGTTGTGGAGCAAATCCAGAGATAGGCAAGAGAGCAGCTGAGGAAGACAGAGAAACGCTCCAGAACATTGTTGGGGACGCGGATATTGTCTTCATCACTGCTGGCATGGGTGGTGGAACAGGAACAGGTGCTGCACCCCTGATTGCATCTCTTGCACGGGAACAAGGTGCTTTAACTGTAGGTATTGTCACTTGTCCGTTTAATTTTGAGGGAGAACGGCGCGCCGAACGCGCAGAAGAAGGACTGCAGGAACTTCGTGACAATGCTGATTCTGTTCTTGTACTGCCAAACCAACGACTTCTTGATACGGTGGAGCGGCCATTGAAAGTACCCGAGGCGTTTCGTCTCAGTGATGAAATGCTGCTCCACGGTGTTGCAAGTATTTCGGAATTTCATTCCAGCACCACACACAGAGACACTTAGTTTTATATTCAGTGCAAGAAAATAAAAGAAGTACTGTCTCACTACCTCTTAAGAGTATACGTCTCTATAAGGTAGAGACAAACCCCAACACATCTATCGTCATGAGTTTGCACATATAGTTCGTGTTGGGGTTTAACCTTTCAGTAGAAACGTTCTAATGAAGATTAAGAAACCACTTCTTAATCTTCATCGCATTACAGAGTTGGTATCTTGAAACCCTAAAAATGGAGAAACCTAATTGATGAAATCACAGATAATTTATGGAATAATTTTACTCATTACACTATCGCTTATATCAATCACAAACTCACAAACTGTACAAGCGCAAGACACACAGACCGTTAAAAAAGAACTCACCGCAATCAAAACCGAACAACCACCAACTATTGATGGTATTCTTAATGATGTCTGCTGGCAAGATGCACCGAAAGCTGCCGGTTTCACTGATGAACGCACCGAACAACCGGCAAAAAATCAATCTGCTGGTCGCCTTGTCTATACAGACAAAGCCATCTACGTTGGACTTCACCTCTACGACGATATGCCCGACAAAATTGTAGCGCGCCAAACCAAAGATCAGACGCGATTCCAAGGTGAAGACTGGGTATCCTTTAGCCTTGACACATTTCACACGCACCAGTTTTCTGACAGAAGCTTCTTCCTCGTAAATCCACTCGGCACGAAATTCGCGCATCTTGCCACCGGGCGTGCTGAAAAAAGCGAATGGATCGGACTCTGGAAAACTGCAGCACAAATTGTGGATAACGGCTGGATTGTAGAGATAGAAATCCCATGGCAGATGCTGGATTATCCCGACACAACTAAACCCGTTCGGATGGGTATCAACATTGACAGGCTACAGCAACGTACCGGGGAACGTTCTTGGTGGTGTAATTTGGGCGTGAATGAGTTTCGCGAGAACGACGGACATTGGATTGATGTGCTACCCCCGCCTCGCAAGCGTGAACTCAAGGTATTACCGTATCTGATTGGTGGCATCAGTGAAACGGAAACTTCTGTAGGAGCAACCTCCGAGTCGCGAAGAGAATACACCGCCCGCGCGGGAGCAGATATCCGCTATGAGGTTACGCCGCAATTACGGCTCATCGGCACTGCCAACCCTGATTTCGACAATATCGAACAGGCAGTGGAGGGTATCGATTTCTCCTACGGTGAACGCTTCGTATCGGATCGCCGTCCTTTCTTTTCGGAAGGCGGCAATGTCTATCGCCTCGGTCGCCTGTTCCATTCGCGGCGGATAGTGGATATGGATGGCGGGCTTAAACTCTTTGGCAAACTCGGGAAAAACACCTCTGTCGGCACTTTAGGCACGTATCATCGGAACAACCAGA
>JAGWBU010000004.1:49738-87848 GCA_021295735.1 Candidatus Poribacteria bacterium
GGACGGCGAATCGAACGGAAGGGATGGGTTCGTCAATGTAGTCTACAACGGATCGCTCTTTCAACATGCCCTGACCGCGTTTTTTGTGGATTCAGATTTCGTCGACAGACTCGGATACTATCCATTTACGGGTTATCGCAGTGTAAATTTAGCGAGTTATTTCGTTAACGAATGGCGTGAAGGATTTTTCCGCAGAGCATCCGCTTCCATCCAAAGCCAAATCTCTAATACTTACGAAGGCGAGGTCTTTCGGCGTGCTCTCAATGTATCTTCACTGATCCTAACACATAGCGATTATGCGCTTGCCGCTGGCTGGAGGGGCGGGCAATTTGAAGAATTCAGCGATAGTGTTTTCAGCATCGGATTCCGGGCGCGTGCTTCTGACAGGTTCAATAATGTCGGTATTACCTACAATTGGGGTGAACAGGCAGGCGAACGGATTCATCGTATCAGCGGAAATCTTAATATCCGTGCCTACGGTTTCACCGCAGGACTCTCCTCAAGAATCCAGTGGCACTTTGAGAGACGCTACCAACAGATTCTAACGCTCACTTATGACTTTAGTCCCGCCTTAAGCCTCGGTAGTCGTTTAATCTGGCAAGCAGAAGGCATCAATATCTACTTCGCATTGCGCCGCTCTGTCCTCGGCGACCCAAATGCTTTGGAATTCAAACAACGTTTCGGAGCAAAAGTGATTCGAGCATTTTAGTTCGTAGATATGGTAGAACACATCAAACCGTAATATATCAAAATAGTGGTTTTCCAACCTTGGTAAGTGCGGTTTCCTAACCAATACAGAATACCACACACGTATTCTGCCGTTAATATTGTCCAAATAACGCTATAATATACTATAATAACCCAAGTTGCCACCTATTTCGCAAATGCTCTTGTAGGAGGGGTTTCTAACCCCGATTTAGAACAAAAAAAAAAGCAGTATTTGCTAACTTGAAATCTTGTCCGTAGCAACTTAGGTTATAATAACCCAAGTTGCTACCTATAAGATTTTAGACACACATTAGACACACAGATGCCATTTTTAATAGAGAACAGTTTATTATTCGTGAAATATCGTAGCGCAAACTTTTAGTTTGCGTCCTAATATGCACAAACTAAAAGTTTGTGCTACATAGGTAGCAACTTAGGTTATAATAGTAGGCGGGTTTCTGTGTCCCGTCTAATCTATTCGCACCAGAAAGTAACAGAGAAATAAATTGACATTTTTCCTGTTTATCGTATTTTATGCAACCCTGCCGCTTCTATAACCTATCTTAACATTATGAAAGACAATATGTTTTTGGAGCTGAAGCATGAAAAACGATGACGCACAATTGATACAACGCACATTGGCAGGCGACCAATCTGCTTTCAACACACTTGTGCAAAAATATCAAAAGCCAGTCCACGCTTTTGTATGGCGAAAAATCGGTGACTACCATATCGCTGAAGAAATCACGCAAGATATATTCCTCAGAGTTTATCAAAAACTCAACACCTTGAAAAATCAGAATAGTTTTGCAGGATGGCTTTACGTGATTGCGGCGCGCTACTGTTTCGCTTGGTTCGAAAAAAAGCGGATTCCAATGAAATCGTTAGATGCGATGCCAACAGAGGAATTGGAGGATCTGGCTTATACACAATACCACGCTCATCAACAGGAAGAATTCGTGAGTGAACGGCAACGCGAAGTTGTCAATAACCTCCTCCAAAAGTTGCCAGTGAGTGAACGTACTGCTGTATCGCTTCACTATCTGGATAACAAATCATGTGAAGACATTAGCGAGGTTTTAGGTGTTTCGCCTAACACGGTCAAGAGTCGGCTCCACCGTGCTCGTAAACGTCTGCAGAAGGAGGCACACACGATTCGCGAGATATGGGGTGGTCAGAAAGGAGATAGAATGTCTGATAAATTAGAGGAAATTCGCGGCAAGTTTAATGCATTCATGGAAAAAGTAGAATCTTCTCCGCTTTCTGGAGAGGATATTCTTTCAGGTGAGGAATTACTCAAGGAAGCTTATGACGAGGTGGAAGAGGCACTCAAGGGTGAAATTACACCTGAGTTGGCGCATCTTGCTGTGGATGATATATACGCGCATTATGGCAAAATCGGTATGGAAAAACGCATCTCGCTACTCCGAAAGTATCAAGACATAGCGGCCAATGATAAGGAGCGTTTCTGGGCACATGAACACTTAGTGTATAGCCTCACTTGTCTGGATAGAAACCGTGAAGCTATTGATGAACAGAAAAAACTTTACCGTTGGGCATGCAACCACTTGTCAGATAAATATGTGTTGGAAGTTGTTTCTAATCTGAACAGTGCTGGATGTTGGAAGGAAGAGGGTCGTATTGATGAATGGATCCAACTTTATAATGAGGCATCTGAACGGCTCGAAAAACCTGAAGTGAGTGACTACTCTCGTTGCGATTTCTTGCAAATCGGTGCAGAAGTCTTGCGACACAATGAGCGGTATGATGAGGCATTTCTTGGAATTGAAAAGTTGGAACATGCTAACAAAGAACAGAGTTGGGAACATTATTTTAGGTTCTGGTTGGCTGTGAGAACAAATAGACTTCTACTGTACGGTAAACAGGAAGACTGGGATCGTTATGATCAAGTGTTTTCGGATGTCCGTAAGTTTATTGAAACCGAAGTGGAAAAACATGAGGCAGGTTATCCTATGAATATTAACGATCTAATATGGGCTGCTCATGATGTAGGGTGTTGTTTGGTATGGTCGAAAAAGTATGACGAAGCTAAACGTTTTCTACAAATCTCTCTTAATCTACAGCATAAAAACGATTGGGCGTACTTCATGCTTGCTGTGAGCATCTGGGCAACTGAGAAGGATCGAGAAAAGACGCTACATTACTTAAAACTCGCTTCGGACTATGTGCTGAATTATTGGAATCAAGATAGGTACTACCCTGCCTTCCTTGAGACACCTGAATTTGCTGATGTAAAGGACGATAAAGAGTTTCTAAAAGTTCTTAGGCAGAAGTAATACAACAATTTCGGTAGGTGCGGTTTCCTAACCGCACCGTAACTGTCAATTTTAGAAATATCCACCTTTTGGGAAACCCTCTTTAGTCCCGTAGGGACGATATGTTTATAGACCACGGTTGTATATGGGTGGATAAAGGAATATACTCTTTTGAGCAACAATACGATGGCGTGGATTCCGAGGGTGAATTATCATTTCTTCTACCTCTTGGTTCTTTGCAGCAAGAAAACTCGCCCATCTTCCTTGGGTTCGCCAGAACACGCGAAAAATATGGCAATGAGATAGTCAATTGTAAAGTCAATCAGGTTGGTTTTGCCACCATAGTGTTGAAGTTCGGTTAGAAGTTCAAGCGTTTGAGTTTCGATAGACCTTTGAAAAGCTTCGTTGATGATAAGTCCTATAACGCCTCTACTGGTAGGATCCGAAAAGTCTTCATTAAGACGATTGGACGGTTTTCCTATATGCTTTTGAGCAATTTTCAACATGCCTTCTTGCACATATGTTAGATCAAAGCCTACAAAATCAATATTGATATCCTCGTTATCAAAATACTCACGATAGAGGGCTGAGGAAATTTTACAATGCTGTTTACGTTCGCCTCGGTAGATGTAATCTCCGTCTTCCAATTTACTCTTGATTTCGCTGATAATATCATCAATGGTAAGTGACTGGTTTTCGCTATTAGTTTTATTTTTCATACTTTTTATACTCCATAGGTAAGATTGAATGGAAAATTATATCATGTCAGCCACTAGTGTTCTGTCTACACTAAAATTGCGATTTGTGTCAGTAGTCGGGAATCGGAGTTCCCTCCTACAAAGAGGGGTGTTCTGTAGGAGCGATCTCCGAATCGCGACCTTTAGTTATCCATCAATTCGCAACTTGATCAACACACCGTAATATCAAAACATCCCCTTCAACTCTTGTCAAAGGACAATTTTTCTCTGGCTTTTCATTTTTTTTCTCATGATGCACGTTTACTTATCAAACTTTCGTCATTAAATAATAGAAGGATAAACCGTTGCCAATAGGAGAAAGTTCGTGGAAAGAGAAGACGATGTTGAACTAATTCGCAAAATTCTATCGGGCGACGACGCTGCGTTTGGCATCTTGGTCGAAAAGTATCAAAAGAGCATTCATGACCTTGCATGGCGGAAGATTCACGATTTTCACTATGCGGAAGAGATTATGCAAGACACCTTCCTTAAGGCATACAGAAAACTTCCGACACTCAAGAATCACACTCAATTTGCTGGGTGGATCCATGTCATCGCAAATCGACTTTGCATTGATTGGGTCCGAAAGCAAAAGCCTGCGATGCAATCATTGGAAAACACACGTCAGGAAGAAATCGATAAATCCTCTTATACACACCACATATCGGAACAGCGGGTGACAGAGAGAGTTGAGTATTGCCATGAGCTTGTGCAAAGACTTTTGGAAAAACTGCCAGAAAATGAACGCACGGTGGTAACACTCTACTATCTCGACGAAATGTCAACGAAAGAGATCTGCGAATTCATGGGAGTGTCGGTGAATACAATTACGAGCCGACTCCAACGTGCGCGAAAACGTTTACAAACCGATCAGGAATTCTTGGCTCAAGAATTCTTTGGTCATTTACAATTACCCGATAATCTGAAGGAGAATATCATGAGTCAATTAGAAGAAATTCGCAACAAGTTCAATTCATTCATGGATAAAGTAAAATCTGACCCTGCATCAAGAGAGGATATACTTAAAGAAGCAGACAGCGAAATTGATGCTGCACTCAAGGATGAAATTACACCTGAGTTGGCGCATCTTGTGGTTGATGATATATACCCACACATGGGTAAGCAGGGAATAGAAAAACGACTCTCTCTTCTACATAAGTTCTTGGATGACGCACCAGATAATAAAGAACGTTTTTGGGCACATCAAGAGTTAGCTTCAAGCCTTGCATTTCTTGGGAGACACCGAGAATCAGTAGAGGAACAATTACAACTTTACCGATGGGCATGCAAAAACGACATTCCAGATAAGGATATATTACATATTTTCTGTTCTAATCTTGAGAACCCAGCATCTTGGTCTGCAGAAGGTCGAATTGATGAATGGATTAAACTATATCATGAGGCATCGGAACGTCTAAAAAAACCTGATGTAAGTTATCTTGACCGCTGCGAATTTCTACAAATCGGTGCAGAAGTGCTTCGAGCAAACGAAAAATCGGATGAGGCATTAATTGAACTCGAAAAGTTGGAAAAAACGAATACTAAACAGGATTGGAGACACTATTTTCGATTTTGGTTAGTTGTGAAAACAAATCGTTTGTTACTGTGTAACAGACGGAATGAATCGGAACGTTTTGATGAAATCATAACGGAACTCAAGAGCTATATGGAAGGTGAGTATAAGAAATATAATGCGGGGCAACCCGTAAATACTGGTGATCTCATCTGGCTTTCTCACGACATCGGCTGTTGTCTGGTGTGGATAAATAAGTACAGTATAGCAAGAAGTTTTTTACAAGTCGCTTGTGATTTGGGAGGTGAGAATCACTATGGACACTTCATGCTCGCTGTAAGTATCTGGGCATCAGATAAGGACCGTGGGAAGACTCTACATCATCTCAAGATTGCTGAGGAAGACTATGCTGTAGCTTCCTATAATTTTCGTGATAGTTACTACTCATCCTTCGTTAATACACCCGAATTTTCGGATGTAAAGGATGATCCAGAGTTTCTGAAAGTTCTGGGACAGAAGTAGGACAACGATAATTTATGAAACTTCGTGATGTTATCGCCGCTGGTGTAAAGCCTCTTGTCCAAAATAGACTCCGTGCCGGATTGTCCATCCTCGGCATCTTCATCGGGATTGCAGGTGTGCTGTGCATGATCGCCATCGGTAAGGGTCCGGTATCATTGGCGAACGCCCTTACGGATGCGCGTTGTGGGCGTAATGAAGCCCAAAGGTCGTAGTCTCACTTGGATCTATTGCTTGGATGATGCCATCTGTCTCCCATTGACAACCTATCAACAACGGCTTGAAGGTATAAATCACGTTGAACACTTGATTGTCTTTTTTCAAGAGGGGACCAATTTCAACAATAGAAAATTGCCTCAGTCTTTCAGGACTTTTCACACTTTTTCTTGACCGCGGGGGAAAACATCGGTATCGGGAATGTGGAGCAGGTCAACAATGAACCTGCTGTGATTCAGGCGGCAGAGCAAGGTCAAGCAGATACCATCATTTCACAACTGTCTGACGAATACCAGACTTTACTCGGACGGCATTTTGATGGCGGCACCGATTTATCGGGTGGAGAGTGGCAGAAAATCGCTGTCTCGAGTGCCTTTATGAGAGACGCAGAAATATTAATCCTTGATGAACCGACAGCCGCACTTGATGCAGAATCCGAATATACGCTCTTTCAACGTTTCAACATGCTTACGCAGGGCGTGACAACGTTGTTAATTTCCCATCGGTTCTCAACAGTCCGCATGGCAGATAGGATTCTCGTCATTGATGAAGGGAAAATTCTTGAGGAAGGCACCCATGAACAACTGATGAACAAAGGCGGTAGGTACGCAACACTCTACCGAATGCAGTCAGAAAAATATAAGTAAAATATCTAAAGACGGAGGATGCTAATTGATGAATCTACAAAAAATTTATGCGATAGTGTTGCTCATCACACTATCTCTCATTTTAATCATAAACGGACAGACCGCAGAGGCACAGAACACACAAACTGTCCAAAAAGAACTCTCCGCAGTCAAAACCGAGCAACCCCCTACCATTGATGGTATACTCAACGATGCTTGCTGGCAAAACACACCGCAAGCTATCAGTTTCACCGACCAACGCACCGAAAAACCTGCTAAGAATCAATCTGTCGGCAGGGTTGTTTACACCGACGAAGCTATCTACGTTGGGCTTCACCTTTATGATGATATGCCTGATAAAATCGTGGCGCGCCAAACTAAAGATCAAACCGGAATCGGTGGAGAGGACTGGGTATCTTTCACTATTGATCCATTTCACACACATCAATATTCTGATAGGAATTTCTTCATCGTAAATCCACTCGGCACGAAATTCGCACATCTTGCCACAGGACGTGCTGCAAAAAGCGAATGGATCGGACTGTGGAAAGCTGCATCCCAGATTGTCCAAGACGGTTGGGTTGTAGAGATGCAAATCCCATGGCAGATACTGGATTATCCCGACACAACAGAACCTGTTCGAATGGGTATCAACCTCGACAGATTTCAACAACGCACTGGGGAACGTTCATGGTGGTGTAATCTTGGCGTTCAAGAATTTCGCGAAAACGATGGGCATTGGATTGATGTGCTACCCCCATCACGAAAACGTGAACTTAAGTTTTTGCCCTATCTGATTAGCGGCATCAGCGAAACAGAAGCTTCTGTCCGAGCGGCCTCCGAGTCGCGACGAGAATATACTGCCCGCGCGGGAGCGGACCTACGCTATGAAGTTACGCCACAACTCCGTCTTATCGGTACAGCCAATCCCGATTTTGATAACATTGAACAGTCTGTCGAAGGCATTGATTTTTCTTACAGTGAACGCTACGTCGGGGATCGACGTCCGTTCTTTTCCGAAGGTGGAAATGTCTACAATCTCGGCAACCTTTTCTATTCGCGGCGGATAATGGATATGGATGGAGGGCTTAAACTCTTTGGTAAAGTAGCAAAAAACACATCAGTCGGCACATTAGGCACCTATCATCGCAACAACCAGAACTTTATTCTACGCGCAAAACAATCCCTAACCGCAACATCTCACATCATCGCGGGATTCCTATCACACCACCGTCCGGAAATAGATACAAACAGTGTAGGACACCTTTCAGGTAGTGTTAGACACGGTAAGTTTTCAGGGGAATCAAGTTTCACCCAAAGTTGGGAAGGGCAGTCAGATGGAAGAACAGGAGATGTCAATTTAAGATATAACGGTTCGCTTTTTCAATCAGTGTTATTTGGCTATTTTGTGGATCCAGATTTCGTAAATAATCTCGGCTATAGACCGTTCACTGGGCTCCGTGGCGGTGGTGCAGAAGGAATTATCTCAAACGAATGGAGGCAAGGATTAATCCGTAGTGTTTTCGTTGGAGCAAATGTAATAGCCGCTAACACTTATGAAGGTGAGTTGTTTCAGCAAGACTTCTCTGTATTTTCAAATTTCTCGACACATAGTGATTACGGACTTTCTATAAACTGGTTTGGTGGACGATTCCAAGAATTCACTGATAGCGTTTTTCGCATCAGATTAAGAGCACGTACCTCGGATCAGTTCAACAATGTCAATATTAGCTATAACTGGGGCGAACAAGCAGATGAGCGGCTTCATCGCGTCAGTGGAAATCTTAACCTGCGCGTCTACGGCTTCACTGCAGGACTCTCCTCCAATATCCAATGGCATTTTGAAAGACGCTACCAACAGATTCTAACCTTCGGCTATGATTTCAGTCCCGCCTTAAGCCTCGGTAGTCGTTTAATCTGGCAAGCAGAAGGCATCAATATCTACTTCGCATTGCGCCGCTCTGTCGGCGACCCAAACGCCTCAGAATTCAAACAACGTTTAATAGCAAAAGTTATCCGAGCATTTTAGAGTGTATCTCCTAAATCCGATTTGTTGGTTTAACCTTGTTGTTAGTGCTGTAGTGTACTTCCATTGTAGGGGCGGGTCTCTGTGCCCGCCCGTTGTTTCTACCCATGAGACATGGCGAGGCACAGAGACCTCGCCCTACAAGTAATATGGATAAATTGTAGAGTTTTCACGGATATCCGTGCGTTGTTCATGAATGGTCTGGTTGTTTGCCCTAAACCTCATGGTATAATATGTGAATGCTTCTTGGTAGGCGCGATTTCAAATCGCGCCTAAAGCAGTGCATAAAACTTTTGCAAAATATCACCCTTATGTTCAGGAGGCACAATCTAATGAAAAGTCCGTGGGGACGACACTTTGTTGTTAGCAAAATCGTGTTAGTTCTACTCGTATTTGTATTCCTTTGCTCTACAGTAGCATGGGATGCAAATGCTAAAAAGGATACAGAGATGGAAAAAAATCGGATCCAGATTTACAAAGAAAACCCGCGTTACTGGCAATATAAAGGTAAACCGATTCTGCTAATCGGCGGTTCTGTTGAGGACAACCTATTTCAGATTCCAAACCTCAAAGAGCATCTTGAGTTGCTTAAGTCTGTCGGCGGGAACTATGTGCGGTCTACGATGAGTTGGGTTGATGAAGGTGACGTGCCACCCCACAAAAAAGTCGGTGATAAATATGACTTAAATCAGTGGAACGAAGAATTTTGGACGCGTTTTCGCAACTTCATCACATGGACTCACGAGATGGATATCATTGTCCAAATTGAGGTATGGGCAACTTTTAACTATTACCGCGAACCTTGGGCTGCCAATCCATTCAATCCAAAGAATAACAGCAATTACACAGCAGAGGAAACGGGGTTACCTACTGTTGTCAAAGACCATCCTGTTGCAACGGGTAATAACTTTTTCTGGTCGGTACCGAAAGAACGTAATCAGAAAATCGTCTTGGAATATCAGGAAAAGTTTGTAGATAAACTTCTTGACGAGACACTTCCTTACGGACATATACTCTACTGTATGGACAACGAGACTGCCGTTACGGCTGCATGGGGTGAATACTGGGCAACGTATATCCAGAAGAAAGCAAAGGAAGCTGGACGTGTCGCCGAAACGACAGAGATGTGGGACCCGTGGGATTTATCCGATGAGAAACATAAAGCGACTTTTGACCATCCCGAAACCTACTCGTTTTGTGATATATCACAGAATAATCATCAGAAACGGCAGCGGCATTGGGATAACGCTCAGAAAATTCGCGCTAAACTCACACCTATTCGTCCCATCAATAATATAAAGATTTACGGTGCTGATGGCGGGCGGTTCGGCAGTACGCGAGATGGATTAGAGCGATTTTGGCGAAACGTTTTCGGAGGATTTGCATCGGCACGGTTCCACCGTCCGGATAGCGGCGTTGGTTTGAGCAAAATCGCACAAGCACATCTCAAGAGTATGCGAACCATTACAGACGAAATGGATATTTTTACATGTGAACCTCACAATGACTTGCTTTCTAACAGAGCAGATAACGGCGCGTATACTATCGCAAATCCCGGAAAGGAATATGCTGTCTATTTTCCAAAAGGTGGTTCAGTAGATCTCAACTTGAGTGCGAACGGCAAGACAGATACCAAAACGGTAAAAATCAGATGGCTAAATATCCACAACAGCAAATGGAGACAGGAGGAGGAAATCCCTTTCAGCGATAGTATAACATTAACCGCGCCGACCGAAGTACATTGGGCAGTTTTGATAGAAACAAAATAGAATATAAGTAAAGAAATTGTGTCAAAATTTTTGCATTAACACAAATCTTGTAGTATAATTTATAGCGTTGCTTAAGGAGAAAATCTATTCTAACACCGTTTTCATCTTGTGGGAGCAAACGTCATGTTTAAACGACGGTTAGACCAATTCAAACATGAAAATGTAGGGATGTTTGACCTCGCTTCGATTGGGATTACGCTTGCACTCGCTATTGTTATCGGTTGGTTCGGGGGTAAGTGGATCGGTGGGAAATTGGGCAACGCAGAAATCGGGTCATATATCGGGTTTGTACTCGGTGTCGCTGCCGGGTTCATGGAGATGTTTCGATCAATAGCGCGATGGAATCGAAAAATGGAACGCATGGAAAAACAACGTCGTGATGAAGCACGACAAGCACAAGATACTGAAGAGAACAACGTCTAAAAGCGTTTGACTACGATACCCGTAAGTTGTTTGAGGATCAACAACTATTCGCCGTTATTTTGACAAAGGAGTCATCTACTTAAATGGGTCCCACACTTGAATTTGGTGACCGGTTTATCCGACAAGTTTATGTCTTAACAATCTGCCTTACCGTGGTTATTGGCGGTATATTGTTAGGTGTTAAACGTATCGCACTCCCCAGTTTTCTAATCGGTAGCATTATCGGTCTTAGTATGTTCTGGTCAATCGAATTCGTGATTCGAAGGCTGATTCGTCCGGGAAAAACGCAGAAAACAAAGTATCTGCTCGGTTTCATTGCTCTCGGCAAATACACTGTACTCGGTGTACTTCTCTTTTTCTTGTTCAAAATGAAGTGGATGAATATTTACGCATTCGGCGGGGGAATTGTTTTAGTACAAGGTGCAATCATTCTCAAAGCAATCGGCTTGATGGTAAATATTCTTAGGAAAAAAGATCCTGATCAACCTTAAGCGGTATTTTCTATGTGTATTGTAAAGCAAAATAACTAGTCGATGGTAGCATTTCGTTTTGTAATGTTTACAAAAGAGATAGTACGATGAAACGATATAAAGTTACATTATTGGATATAATAGTTTTAACGAAAGAGATTGCCCAAGAAAGATTAAGTCATTATAACGATCTTACTAATCATAACGAACCTGGCACACCACCTCCAGGTGATTTAAGAAGACACACAATATACAGAAATCTATTTTCTCTTCCGCTTTTGGTAGAAAAAACTTTTAAGAATAAAATCAGCAATATATTTGAGGCATCAGGAGATCCAGTCCGGAATATAGTAATGTCTGAACAGACGAAAATAATGTATTATGCCTTAAGTGCACCTCTTGAGTATGATTTTCTGACCTCACTTGTGGTTGGAGTAAAAATAATTATGCCAGCATTAAAATTTATAAATCCAATAAATCTCCGCAGTTTTGTTATCGCTGAAACCTTTCATAGAGTAATTCTCTATAAAGAAATGTTTAAATCACTCAAAGTTTCTTCAAATAGTGACCCCAAAGTTACATTTTCAGCTTCAGCATCTGATTTTGATGTTAATAACTATACTATTGGTGACATTAAAAACAGACTGAACACTATAGAAAAATATGTGCTAATTTGTATTGTTCTTAAAAATATTTCAAGTAACCTATAATAAATAATTTATGAATAAACTAAATTGCAACTAATAAATTCTATACATTTGGACATAGGTTTTTAAATAAAAAACTGTCCAACATTCAGTGAATACCTTACGCTTATTCAGTGTTGATTTGGTAAGGGTGCTGTGTATATAAAAGGTAGTAACTTGGGCTATAGAAGTAGATGAAGTAATACCAAATTTAAGAAACATTGAAAAACAAATATGAAAAAAATATCGTTTATATGCTTGGTTGTCGGACTTACTTTGGCTGTAGGAGTCGGGAGTTTCGCAGCCGACAATGGCCACCGTAGTTTGCTCTCTCCGATTTCAAAGTTGTTGCCGGATAACATCATTCCTGAACCGACTCGGTGGCATCAACCGGATCTGATCCCAAATACACTTTTTGCTGTTCTCGTCTTAACACTGTTTTTTATCTTCGTCACCCGGAAGTTGAAACGGATACCTGAAGGGAAAGGGCAAACCCTGTTAGAGGTGTTTGTGGGCGGTATCACGGACTTCTTCGGAGGTATTTTAGGCGACCACGGCAAAAAGTATGTCCCATTCGTTGGATCCCTCTTCATCTTCATTCTCTTCCTGAACTTTCTTGGAATCATTCCGGGTCTTCAACCCCCAACAGCAGATTTGAACACAACGCTTGCCCTCGGTATAACGGCTGTATTAGGCGTTCAAATTATCGCTATTAAAGAGCTTGGGATAGGAGGCTATCTGAAACATTTAGCTGGTGATCCCCCGTTGTTAGGGATTTTGATGTTCCCACTTGAAGTTATTGCGCAGTTATCGCGCGCGGGTTCACTTGCTGTCCGGCTTTTCGGAAATATTTTTGGCGAAAAATCGGTTGTTATACAACTGACAATGCTTGGAATTATCCCCATCGTCGGTACAGCCTTCTTCATTCCGATACCAGTTCAGATACCAATGCTGTTTTTCGGGTTGTTTGCTGGCTTTTTGCAGGCATTCGTTTTTACAATCTTAACATCTATCTATATCGTGCTGTTCATAGAACACGACGAAGAAGCGCATGAAGCGCATCATTAATTCAGTGGGACAAGTCTAACTTGCCCCTTTCCGTCCAAGGAGGACATTTCATGATTTATTTAGCAGTGTTAGCGTTTGGTGTAACTTTAGGGTTGCCGATCGCTGTTATTTTTGCCTCAACGGCGCAAGGAAAGGCAACAAGTACTGCTCTTGAAGGAATTGCGCGTCAACCTGAGTCATCTGGAAAAATTCAAACCGCGATGATTATCGGTTTGGCTCTCATCGAATCGCTTGTTATTTACGCACTATTAATGTTCTTTATTCTGCAAGCAAAACTTCCCGAAGGCGACATGCTGAGAGGAATGATTGATGCCGAAGCTGGAAAAGCTCAGATTGAACAGGTGCAGGAAAATGCCGCTAACGGTGTCGAAATGGAAGATGCTAACGGTGTCGAAATGGAAGATGCAGGCGAAAACGAATAAACGCAACCTCCAACATATTGGGGCATCCGAGAAAAATGCCCCAATATGTTGGGGACCTATTAGCGAGTCCAAAAAACTCATGAGAAAAAAGATATATGCATGTTGCCTCATTTTAATGGGGATGTGTCTCACCAGTGTATTCGCAGCGGATGCTCCTGCTGAAGCTGGACTTTTAGGTTTGCTCGGAATTGATCCGAAGACGATCATCATGCAAGCCATCGGTTTCCTTGTTGTACTCTTGGTGCTTTGGAAGTTCGTTTTCGGCAAGGTAGGCGGGCTTTTAGAGGAACGCCGAACTGAAATCGTGACCCAGTTGGAACAATTGAAAACTGACCGGGAAGAATTGGACCGACTCACCGCTGAAACACGACAACGTTTAGGCGATATTGAAAATGAGTCGCAAGCCAAGATCCAATCTGCTATTGAGCAGGGTAACATAGAACGTGAGCAAATCGTTGCGCAAGCACGACAAGAAGCTGAATATGAGATTGTAAGAGCACGTGCTGAAATTCAGCGCGAAAAAGACGAAGCTATCTCTGAATTGCGTGGCGTTGTGGCTGAACTTGCTATTGACGCAGCGGGTAAAATCATCAGTGCGGAACTGACCCCTGAGAGACACCAAAATATCATTGATGCATCCATTAACAGGTTGTCAGCGGAATAGTTACCAGTTATCAGTAGTCAGCCACAAGGGGCTGCTTGTAGACGAAAACTTCTTAACTGATAACTGACGACTGAAAACTATTAAAGGTGAAAACGAACAATGAGAGACATTCGGGTCGCAAAACCTTATGCTCGCGCCTTATACGAAGCGGCATCTGAACAAAATGCGCTACTATCTATTACCGCTGATATTGATAAGCTGCGAGAGCTGCTTGAACAGTCAGAGGAATTGACACAATTTATTAATTCGCCCCTGCTGTCCCCACAAGTTAAAAGCGACACATTTCAGCAACTATTTACCGATAGTATGCATCCGCTGATGATTAATTTCTTTAAACTTCTCGCATTGAAACAACGTGAACGTTATCTTGTCGCAATAATGGATGTCTTTTCTGCAATTGTTGATGAAGCTGCTGGTAGGGTTGTCGCAAAAGTGACAACAGCGGTACCAATTACACAAAGCCAAGATCGACAACTTGTCCAGCAATTAAGTGCATACTCAGGAAAACAGGTGAGGTTGGAAACTGAAACTGACGAACAGATTCAGGGCGGGTTTATTGTGCAGTTAGGTGACACCGTTTTTGATGCAAGTATCACCACACAACTCCAACGTTTGAAACGACAACTCGCAAAGGGGTAATTAGCTGCGAAGTTTATTTAAAATCCATAATAAATTAAATACTGTGGTAAGTGCGGTTTCCTAACCGCACCGAGTAAATGATGCTGTTCCTAATTTACAGGTTTCCCATCTGAATGAAAGACAATTGCGACCCCATAGAGGATTAAAATATGGCAAGAGAAGTCCGACCGGACGAAATATCGAATATATTAAAACAGCAGCTGCAACAGTTTGAACAAGATGTAGATGTCTATGACTCTGGTACTGTGCTGGAAGTCGGCGATGGTATCGCGCGGGTGCATGGGCTTGCCAACGCAATGGCAAGCGAGATGATTGAATTCCCGAACGATATTTACGGTATCGCTTTTAACCTTGAAGAAGACAACGTCGGTTGTGTGCTGTTTGGCGAAGACCAACTTATACATGAAGGCGATACCGTTAAACGCACAGGTAGACTGCCAGAAGTTCCAGTCGGTGAGGCACTCCTTGGACGGATCGTTGACGCACTTGGAAATCCCATTGATGGCTTGGGGGACATTCAAACTGAACACAGACTCCCTGTGGAACAGAAAGGGTTAGGTATCGTTCAACGGCAACCAGTCGGTGAACCGCTCTATACAGGTTTAAAAGCTATTGACAGTTTGACACCGATCGGCAGAGGGCAACGAGAACTTATTATTGGTGACCGTCGAACTGGCAAAACTGCAATCGCAATAGACGCTATTCTGAGTCAAAAGAACACTGATGTTTACTGCATCTATGTTGCTATCGGTCAAAAAGGGTCTACGCTGGCACAAGTGGCAAATACCCTTCGCGAACATAATGCGCTGGAATATACTACCATCGTTTCTGCCCCCGCAAGTGCACCATCACCGCTGCAATACCTCGCCCCTTACTCTGGCACATCAATGGCGGAATACTTCTGTCATAACGGTAAACACGCGCTTATCGTATACGATGACCTGACAAAACATGCGTGGGCATACCGCCAGATGTCGCTGCTTTCACGTAGACCTCCCGGTCGTGAAGCGTATCCCGGTGATGTATTCTATCTACATTCACGTCTGTTAGAACGGGCTGCAAAACTCAGTGACGAATTGGGTGGTGGATCGCTCACTGCACTGCCGATTATTGAAATCTTTGAGGGTGATTTGACAACTTACATCCCAACAAACGTTATCTCCATCACCGATGGGCAGATATACCTCACAACGGATCTGTTTAACCAAGGTGTGAGACCCGCAATTGATGTCGGGACGTCTGTTTCCCGCGTTGGAGGCGATGCTCAGGTCAAAGCGATGAAATCAGATGAGGTTGCAGGTACCCTAAAACTTGACCTCGCAAGTTTCCGAGAAGTTGCTGCCTTTGCGCAATTCGGATCGGATCTGGATGCGTCAACACAATCTCTGCTCCTGCGCGGCACACGGCTTGTAGAATTGCTGAAACAACCGCAATATCAACCTATGCCTGTTGAGCGAGAAGTTGCCTCTATCTTCTGTGGCACAAACGGCTATTTAGACGATGTTCCTGAATCGGAAGTGGCACGGTTTGAATCTGAATTCCTGCAATACCTTGACAGGAATCATGCAGAACTCCTCTCTGAAATCGCAGAAACCGGTTTGCTGAGTGATGAATTGCTTGAAACCTTGCACGCTGCAGCAAAGGCATTCAAGGAAAATTGGAGTGATACACCGACAGCGCAACCACAAATTGAGGAAGTGCCAGCAGTAGAGGACGCGGGCACAGAAGCAGAGGAAACGCCGGCAGAAGGTGAATAAAAATGGCAACGTTACGAGAAATTCGGCGACGTATCGCCAGTATTAAAAACATTGAACAGGTCACAGATGCGATGCGCGTTGTTGCTGCAGCGCGACTCCGCCGTGCCCAAGAAAACATCACAGCGACACGTCCTTACGCGGATAAACTTAACACTATCCTCGGACATCTCATCTCGCAGATGGATGTTGAGGAACAGGCGTTGACACATCCCCTGCTTGAAGAACGTGAAGTGAAACATGTCTGTATCATTTCTGTTTCTGGTGATCGTGGGTTATGTGGCAGTTTCAATAGCAACGTCATCCGGACAACTACAGAACGTATACAACACTACCAAAATAGTGGCGCAGACGTGACGCTCATCTGCATCGGCAGACGATCACAAGAACATTTTGACAGACGCGGTTATGACATCACGGATTCGTATATTAATATCTTCCGCCAACTTGAATTCCAAACGGCTGTTGACGTTGTCCACGAATTTGAACACCTTTATATTGACAAAGAGATTGACAAGGTTGAGGTTATCTACAACAACTTCAAGTCTGCTATTCTTCAGACCGTGCTTGTTGAACAACTTTTGCCATTGGAACCGATAGAACCGGAAGGCGATACGTTATTTTTAGACTATATCTATGAACCGGGGCGGGTAGAACTCTTTGAAATGCTGCTGGGTAAACATCTGAACATGCAAATGTGGAAAGTGCTTTTAGATTCAAACGCGGCGGAACAGGCAGCGCGAATGGCAGCGATGGAAAACGCCACACAAAAGGCGAAAGAACTCATTGACGAATTAGTCTTACAACGGAACAGGGCACGTCAAACACAAATTACAACGGAAATATCGGAAATTGTCAGTGGCGCAGCCGCACAAGAAGGTTAAAGGTAGTAGGTACGTTCCACGTGCCGTAACCAATAAAAAGGAATTTCTCATGAACCAAGGAAAAATATTAGAAGTTGTCGGCGCACGAGTAGACATAGATTTTTCGGAAAGCAAACTGCCGGATATCCTAAACGCTGTTAAAGTTCAACGTTACGACGGAAGCGAGTTGGTACTTGAAGTTCAACAGCACTTAGGCGAAAATCGTGTGCGTGCAGTCGCTATGGACACAACCGATGGATTAGTTCGCGGCACACTCGCAACGGATACAGGCGGTCCTATTACTGTCCCTGTCGGTGATGCGGTGCTCGGGCGCGTTTTCGATGTCACAGGGCAGCCCATTGATGAAAGAGGTGATGCTGGTGAGACCGAACGGTACTCTATTCACAGACCGCCACCACCGCAAGCAGAACTCACCACAGCCGCAGAAATGTTAGAAACAGGCATCAAAGTTATTGACCTGATTCAACCTGTTGTTCGGGGTGGAAAAGTCGGATTTTTCGGCGGTGCTGGTGTCGGCAAAACCGTTTTGGTTGCTGAACTGATTTACAACATCGCGACACAACACGGCGGTTATTCCGTTTTTTGTGGTGTCGGTGAACGTACCCGTGAAGGTAATCAGTTTTGGCTTGAACTTGACGAGTACGGCGTGATTGATAAAACAGCGATGGTGTTCGGGCAGATGAATGAACCACCGGGCGCACGTCTCCGTGTTGGACTTGCAGGTCTCTCTATGGCAGAATACTTCCGCGATCAACAGGGACAAGATGTTCTCATCTTTATTGACAACGTCTTCCGTTTCACATTGGCAGGGGGTGAGGTGTCAGCACTGCTTGGTCGGATGCCCTCGGCTGTCGGATACCAGCCAACACTCGCAACAGAAATGGGTGAACTGCAGGAACGCATCACCTCTACACAACACGGGTCAATCACCTCGTTCCAAGCGGTCTATGTTCCCGCTGATGATTATACCGATCCGGCTGTCGTTTCTGTTTTTGCGCATCTTGACGCTGTAACACGATTGGAACGAAGCATCTCCCAAAAAGGCAGATACCCTGCTGTGGATCCGCTTACGTCAAGTTCGCGTATTCTGTCGCCAGAGGTTATCGGCGACGAGCATTATCAGACGGCATTTAGGGTCAAGCAGGTGTTACAGGAATATGGTGACCTGCAAGACATTATCGCTATCCTCGGTGTTGATGAACTTTCAGATGAACAAAAAATAGTAGTGAACAGAGCGCGGAAATTAGAAATGTTCCTCACACAACCGATGTTTGTTGCTGCACGTTTCACCGGACGCGCAGGGAAATATGTGAAGATTGAGGATACCGTGCAAGGTTGCCAAGCAATTCTTAACGGTGATTGTGATGAATTACCTGAACAGTCGCTGCGCCTTATCGGTACGATTGACGAAGCATTTGAGCAGGCAAAAGAATCAGAATTGGAAGCAGCAGCGGATTAGGGAAATCAATATCCCTTTTGTAGCGCAAACTGTTATTTTGTGCTATTATGTGACAACTTAGAGTATAAAAGCAAATTCCAAAACTCACCACGACATCGGTCTTGTCATCAAACAATTCTGTAGAGGTGACACATGAAACACACAACAAGCATTGAATTAGCAAATCAGAGAAACTTGATTTTAGCCGAGGCAGGCATTCTCAAGCCTGAAGAGGTCCGGCGCGTAACTGTTGATAACGCAATCGTTGATACCGGTGCAACTCGATTGTCCTTACCTAAATCGCTTATTGAACAACTCGGTTTGACGCCCGTTGGTAGTCGGAAAGCCCGAATAACGAACGGCATTGTAGATAGGATTATCTATTCGGAAGTCAGATTTACAGTTTTGGAACGAAGCGGAACAATCGAAGTAACAGATGTGCCGAACAATGTGCCAGTCCTCGTAGGACACATGATTTTGGAGATGCTCGATCTCTGTTTAGATATCAAAAAAGGGTTAATCTATAATCCTGACCATGATGACGAATGGATTGAAGATCAACTCTAATACCATTCTGAATAATAATTTCTCATTACCAAAACCGCGTTTGTAGTCGCGCAATTCATTGCGCCTCTTACATTCCTGGAACAATATAAATATGCAAAATAGAAGTTTTCACCTTGAAATACGCACACCAGAAAAACTGATTTATGAAGGCGATGTGACCAGCGTTAACGCGCCGGGAATTGAAGGCAACTTTCAGATTCTATATGGACACATCCCCTTCCTTACAGCATTAGACGTCGGTGAAATACGGGTCCAAGAATCGGGTACACCACGTTCAATGGCGACAAGCGGCGGCGTTTTTGAAGTGCTACGCACCGGTGTCACTACATTGGTTGAAACAGCAGAATGGGCATCGGATATTGATGTGTCGCGTGCCGAAAGTGCACTTGAACGTGCCCAAGAACAAGTGCTGAAGCGGCACTTGCCCGTGCACAAAATCGCATTAAAGTCGCGAGTAATTTGTAATACCATTTCTAATTGAATACCTTTCAATGTGCATGTAGCATAAACTTTTAGTTTGTGCCACCGTGTCCCCTTTTAAAAAAGTTGTTCAGGTGATATTTATTTTCAGAAATGGTATAAGTATCACTTCGATGCGTCCGTTTTACGCAAAAAACTTGAGACAGGTTAGAATTTTCTGTATAATTAACCATAAGAAGATTTAATTGATGGCTCTTCCCAATTTGAACCATGCTGGTGAATTACCTATAGGAATACATCAAGCGACGATAGATGAGGTAATTGCTCAATTTGGGAGTGGAACATTACAGCGAGAAATTGTGACTGCGCGTTTGCAAAGAATCTATCAAATTGCTAAAGATACAGGAAATCTTCAGCAATTGATTATTTTTGGGAGTTATATTACAGCGAAGCCTGAACCTAATGATGTGGACGTTGTAATCATCTTTAATGACGATTTCGACCTAACAGTCTGCAGCGAGGAAGTGAAACGGCTTTTGAACCATCAACAGGCAGAAAATGAATTCGGAGCCAGTATTTTTTGGATCCGTCCGTCCTTACTGTTGTTTGAAACACTTGACGAGTTTATTGAAAGTTGGCAAATCAAACGGGATGGAACGCGACGCGGTATCATAGAGGTAAGAAAATGATTCACAATGACAAAGAACTCAAAGCAAGTCAGCAACGCATAGCGTATTTTCAAAACTTGCTCTTACAACTGCGAGTTAAGGCAACACCTGAAGAATTTTCGCTCATCTCAACTGGATATCGGACAGAGATTCTGAAAATGCAAGATGAAGTACTTGAATACCTGACTCGACATTCATGTGAACCAATACCGGTGAAAGTAACTTCTGCGGAGGCATCAGATACTTCAAGTGACAGGAAACAATAATTTTTCAACCAGTTCCTATTGGTTGAAACAGCAGAATGGGCATCGGATATTGATGTGTCGCGTGCCGAAAGTGCACTTGAACGTGCCCAAGAACAACACGTGCTGAAGCGGCACTCGCCCGTGCACAAAATCGGATTAAGGTTGCGAGTAATGCGTGACTGATATTTTCCCTTTATAGGTCTCGATCTAATGAATTATATGTTTGTCTGGCGGTATCTACTATCCACGGTTGGCTAAAGATTTCTTCCCAATAATCTTCTAAAAACTCTATCACTAAATTTTCACCTAAGTCTTTTCCCTCAAATAATAAAGTGTATTTTATTGTAAGTTTCTCAAGCCAATCTATACATGCGTCTAAATCGTTGAAGGTTGGTATTGTTTTTGGTGCTTTTTTATCGTAGTGGGCAACCCTTTTGTCTGCAAAATCCTCCAGTTTGCAACTGTGTTTTTTCAACTCATCCAGATCTTGTTGAACCATGATAGGATCAATATGATTATAATTTGTACATCCTCCCGAAAAATGGCGATCGAAAGTCTTATTTCCTATATATTCCGTTTTACTTTCTTCTATATTTTTCATACCTATTCGATACATATTCACGAATCGCTCTCGTGAGAGCACGCCAGGATCCATTATCATTTCTTTCAGTAATCTAACGAATGATATGCTCTGTCTATCACTCTTGATTTGCCTGCGAACCGCAATTACCCCGTAGTCAGAGTAGATTTGTCCGATAAACCAATTAAATGAACATGGTTCCTGAATATTTGGGTTGTCATCAATCATTTTCTGAATTTCCCAAAAAATGTGTTTGTTAGTGACCAATTCTTCAATTTCCCAATGGATTTCATCAGCAAGCCAGCGTTTCCATTTTTCAAATTTTTGATCCATATTAATTTCTCCTTTTAAGTTATCTGTTTTAGATAACTACACACAGAAAATGTTTATTTATTGTAGTGGTTACAATTAATGATATAACTTGATCGACAGAGTGCTTATAAAGTGTTTCTACTCACTCATTGAGGATACGCAACGCATCCTTAACTTTAGTTTTGAGATTTGCATCACCCGCTTTTATAGCAAACCGTAAAGCAGTGCGAAGATCTTGCTTCGCTTCCAGTGTCCGATCTAAAAGAGCCTTTGTAACTCCCCGACCAGCGTATGCCTTGGCATAATCAGGTTTTAGTCTGATAGTGATGTCAAAATCAGTAATAGCAGCAGCATATTGTCCCAGCTTGAACTTCACATTTCCGCGATCGTAGTAAGCAATGGCATAATCAGGTTTAAGCCTAATAGCCTTCGTATAATCTGCAATGGCACCTGCATTATCACCCCACACATGCTTCACATATCCCCGAACGTGGTATGCTTCAACATAATCTGGTTTAAGTAAGATTGCCCTTGTACAGTCTAAGATGGCACCCCAATAATTGCCCAACTCGTACTTTACAAATCCCCATTGTAAGTAGGTATCCGCAGATATAGATTGTTTTCCTTGCGATAAAGGTTTTGCTGGGTTCTTCTGCTCCAGTAGTGCCTTGAGATATTTTGATGGAATCGCAAAATTGAGATTCTGTGCATCCAAGGCAGGGTGTCCAGCAACGGAGACTCCAATAACTTCACCTTTACGGTTTAGCACGGGTCCACCACTACTCCCGGGAGAAATCGGCGCAGTCATCTGCAGCCGTTCTTTCGTGAGTTTATCTCGGCGGCTACTGATAATACCATCCGAAAACGTCCCTTCCAAACCTTTCGGGTTACCAGCAACGTAAACCGTCTCACCAATCCGAACTTTATCACTATCTCCAAGAGAAAGCGGTTTGATACCAAACGCCGTTACCTTTAGCAGTGCAAGGTCATTTGTCTTGTCAGTTGCTGTAACGCCTTCAATATTGTATGTGGTGTTCTTACCAACCAACTTTGCAGTGCCTTTTGCTGCACCTTCAATCACGTGGTAGTTGGTTGCAATAATGTTGAATTTCACAAAGAATCCGCTACCGATGCCCAAGGTTTTGCCATTTTTATCCTTCATCTCTAAGTATACCGTCGCTGCTAACGCTTTTTCGGCAATATCTTCGGCAGGCAGGGTGGTTTGCGCAGGTGCGGTGTTTATTATGCAAAAGAGGAGGAGTGCTATAATGGTGGTTTGGGGAACGGCCACAATAATTTATCTTTGTGTTTCATATATGCTTCCTTAAGATAATCTATAGGATGTCAATGTTGGAGAAAGTTGTGCATCAACCCAAAACTTCATTTGGTTTAAATGTTATACTTGTCCTGATTTTGCCTTGTCACAGTTTGTTCTATACTTACGCTTACAACTTCGCCCTTCTTAAGAGTTTTCAACACAACATTCACCTGAGGAATCAACGGGGCAAGATTTGTGTATCGGTTACTCTCGGCATGCAACAATACAATGCCTATTTGAATTTTTTCCAAGTTTTGCTGATACAAAAACCCTTTGTCCATTGTGATAAAGGCATCAAACTCAACCGAAGCTTTTTGCAAGAGTTCTCCATTTTTTATACCGTTCCACCCCCGATATCCAACTGTGACAACTTCAATTGGGGCGGCGAAAAGTTGTCTCAGTCTGTGAGGTAGATGCTCATCAAGCAACACGCGCATTAGCGAACTCCAGAGTCATCTGCGACTGTCGGGAAATCATCAAGGAATATATCAAGTGAGTCGCCTGCAACAAGGTGTTGAATCAGGCTTTCAACCGGCACGCGAGTGCCAGCAAAAACCAAGGTGCCGTGCATCACACTTAGATCTTGGGAGACAATTTGTTCTTTCTTCATCTTATGTTCTCTTCCTTATACGTTTTCGGAGGATAGTTTGTCCTGCAGATTGAACATTTTGTTAACAATATGATAACTCATTCCACGAAAAATGTCAAGGTCAACGCGCGAATCATTTCAACTTTTACCTTGACTTTTAATCAGATTTTTTATACAATATGTTAAAGACGTAAAACAACTAGTCAGCAAACTTTCTTAAAAAATGGAATCTGAAAACCTCAACCGTTCACGCGCGACTTTTCAGGTAGGCTTGCCAGCTGTGCTTTCACGGAGTTATGTGTTTCTGGACGAATCAGATTCTTGACGGACGAAGGAGATTTCATGTTGAACAAAAATTTGGAGGCAAAACGGGAAGCGGCGGTCAAAGAAATCGTGTCTGAAGTCCCCGAAGCCTCGGCGTATGCTCCCGTAACAGAGTCAATGGCTAAGGCGACAGCGTTAGGCGAGGGAGAAATTGCAGCGGTACTCAAAAGTTTCAGTTCAATGCCGCAATCCACAAATGTTTTTGCGAATCCCGTGTTACACAAGACCGCCGTGGACTGTGGCGGGACGCAGATTACCCTGAATATCCGAAGTTTTGGAATTCGCGGTATTGTCTCAGAGAGTGAGATTATTGCCAACCGACTCAGCCCCGCGCATGTTATTTTCACCGGTCTCTTTGGTAGAAGACCTGAAAAACCCTCCGATGATATAGACGAACAAGTTCTCTTTTCAGAATTAATAGATAAGAAATTTTATCAGTTTACTGAAACCCGCAGAGAGGGTCTAACAGGTAATCAACGTCTCATCAATCAGGTTGCAGATTTTGTTAAAGCTTTCCCTGAAGCAGGACCTGAAGCGGCCATCCAACATTTTTCAACACTTCGCAAGCTGAGTATCCCAGACCAAAAAGGGATAAATAGCACAAGAGATTCCGGCTCTTTGCTGTTGGAGTTTATTGATACGCACATGGAAAACGTCGCATTAGGCACAATATCCGTCTACATGCGACATCAGTTGAGAGAAAGCAGTGCGTTGCACCCACAAGTCCTCGCGATGCGAGCGAACGACCTTATTGGAGAACACCAAAAAAACGGAAAAACAGCCTTCCAAACATGTTATAGTCTCCTTTTAGGCAGAGAAGCGAGTCTTGTTGAAGCACATATTTTAGAACGTATGGGAGTCATACAAACGCACCACGGCTCCGCGGGGTCAAACGTCGTTGCCCGTTATCTTGCTACCTTACACACAGGCGCTGTTTCCGACTTCTTTGTTGCTGCACAGATGGCTTTAGATGGTGACCGACATTTCGGTGCTATTCACGACATGACATCGTTTATCAATCAAATAGAATCGCTTGATACTGCTGAGAGAGAAGACGCAATCCGAGAACGAATGCGCACAGCACTACCAACCTTTGGACATCCTGAAATCGCTGCCGCTGGTAGAACAGATGAAATCCAACAAGATCCGAGACCCGCAATCTATTTTAATCCGTTCTTGGATGCAGTTGATAAAGGTGAAATTCAACTGAACGATAAACAGAAAAAACGATTAGCAATTATGCAACGCATTTACCAAATAGCGTTCATTGAAGGGATTGTGCGTCCCGGTCGCGAAGACGAACCGCCGCTCCGTTTAACCCCTAACACCGATTTTGGTGGATGGGCAGTCCAAGAAGGATTGGCTATCTACGAAAGCGATAGAACATTCCTAACCTACATCTTCCGCGGATTTGGTTGGATGATGGATGCACGTGAACAACTCCAACTCAAAATTATCCGACCAGTTATCCCGCCCGAACCTGAAATTATTCCTAAGCCTTCCGATGATATGACGATTGCTAACGAAGTTGTTGCGTTACACAATCGGATGGCAGGATCGAATACATTTGACCAATAGGAAATCTTCGGTCATGAGTCCCCTATAAATAGAAAGTGTAAGCTGAACTTATAGAGATTCTGTGCGAATCAGAGAGGAATCCCAGTGATTGAATTTGACCAATTAACAGTCCCAACAGAAGGTGAAAAAATAGAGACATCTAATGGGCAGATGGCAGTTCCAAACAGACCGATTATCCCTGTTATTGAGGGCGATGGCATTGGGCGAGACATCATGAAAACAACCCGCCGTGTCGTTGATGCGGCTGTCCAAACCGCTTACGGTGGCAAAAATCAGATTGTCTGGTTTGATGTGTACGCTGGTGAAAACGCCATGGACAAATACAATGAATGGCTGCCACAAGATACCTTCAACGCGATTGAGCATTTCCGTGTGGCACTGAAAGGCCCCTTGACAACACCTGTCGGTGGAGGTTTTCGTAGTTTAAACGTAACGTTACGTCAAGTGCTTGAACTTTATGCATGTGTCCGTCCTGTCCGTTACTTCCAAGGTGTGCCCGCACCTGTCACGCATCCTGAAAAGATGGATGTTGTCATTTTCCGTGAGAATACCGAGGATGTCTACGCTGGTATTGAATGGGAACAGGGAACACCGGAGGTGAAAAAGGTTATAGACCTGCTCCGCTCCGAAATGGGGGTGGAAATCCGAGAAGACTCTGGTGTCGGGATTAAACCGATAAGCATCTTCGGTACGAAACGTTTGGCACGAATGGCGATTCAGTACGCAATTGACCACGGTAGACGCAGTGTTACCTTTGTGCACAAAGGGAATATCATGAAGTTTACTGAGGGGGCTTTCTGCGCGTGGGGATATGAACTCGCTAAAGAGGAATTTGCTGACTCAACCATTACCGAAGCAGAACTCTATGACAAATATGACGGCAACGTCCCAGAAGGCAAAATTATCGTCAATGACCGGATCGCAGATAGCATGTTACAGCAAATTTTAACACGAACCGATGAATACAATGTTATTGCCACGCCTAATTTGAATGGTGATTATCTTTCTGATGCAGCGGCGGCACAGGTCGGTGGAATTGGCATGGCACCTGGTGGCAATCTCAACGATGAAGTCGCGCTTTTTGAGGCAACACACGGCACTGCACCTAAATATACTGACCAAGATGTTGTCAATCCGGGTTCACTTATCCTGTCTGCGGTGATGATGTTAGAGCATATCGGTTGGCAAGAATCTGCCGACCTGATTATAGCCGGACTTGAGAAAACTATACTCCAAAAAAAGGTGACTTACGATCTGGAACGTTTGATGGAAGGCGCAACAAAGGTTCGCACATCTGAATTCGGCGAAGCGATCATTGAAAACTTCTCGTAAAAACATGCTACTACACACAACAAGGAGTGGCACATGTCCTTAAAAACAAAACTTGTTCTTGGAGTCGGTCTGTTAGTTGGTGTTGGCTTCGGGATAGGGGTTGAGTTATATCGTCTTCATAAACGTATCTTGGAAGAGTTGGTCGCAATTCGTAAGCAGGGCGAGAGGTAGTATTGCACAACACAAATCATCAAATAATTTTTCGAAATGGAGGAAGAAGTGGCAAGAAAGAAAATTAGTGTAATTGGAGCCGGGAACGTTGGTGCGACAGCAGCATTCCTGATAGCGCAGAAACAACTCGGGGATGTCGTCATGATAGACATCGTTGATGGCGTGCCGCAAGGTAAGGCGTTGGATATGGCGGAGATGGGACCAGTAGAGTTGTTTGACGCTGCAATTAGTGGTGACCTTGATTATTCCGCTACCGTAGATTCCGATTTAGTGATTATCACATCAGGTTCCCCACGTAAACCGGGGATGACACGCGAAGACCTATTGCAGACAAACGCCAACATCGTTGGAAGCGTCACGGAAAATGTGGTGAAGCATTCGCCAGATACTATTATTATGATGCTCACCAACCCACTTGACATCATGACCTACCACGCGTGGAAGGTATCAGGATTTCCTTCACACCGAGTCGTAGGACAGGCAGGTGTACTGGATTCGGCACGGTTTCGTTATTTTATCTCGCTTGAACTTGGCGTATCGGTAGAGGACATCCATGCGCTCGTGCTTGGTGGGCACGGTGATACGATGGTGCCATTACCGCGTTATACAACCGTCAACGGCATTCCGATTCCGCAGTTGATTTCAACAGAGCGGATTGAGTCGATGGCACAGCGCACTCGCGATGGTGGTGCTGAAGTGGTCAATCTTCTCAAGACAAGCGGATATTATGCCGCAGGCGCATCACTGGCACAGATGGCAGAAGCGATTATTTTGGATAAGAAACGGTTACTGCCGTGTTCTGCACATCTCACCGGACAATATGGTATCAATGACCTCTATATCGGTGTTCCTATAAAACTGGGAGCGAAAGGTATTGAAGAGATTATTGAGATTGAATTGACGGATGACGAGTTGAGTGCTTTGCAGACATCTGCACAGACTTATCGTGAGGGAATAGCATTACTGGGCTACTAAAGAATTTTGATCGTAGTAAAAACTCCTTTGTAGGTAAGGCTTGCTAACTGCAACTACCGTGCCCATGGAAAATTGGAATTACCGATTTAAATACTTAATCTTTATCCGTGTGCCGTACACCCCTTTCTTTGTAAAGCATAAAAATGTCCAAACAAAACAGTCCCAACGAACTACAAACAGATAATCTTAAAGACAAAGTCGCGATTGTTACTGGCGCATCAAAGGGCATCGGTAAAGCAATAGCCGTTTCTTTAGCAGATGCAGGTGCAAAGGTTGTCCTTGCAGCACGCACGCCTCAGACAGTGGAACAGGTCGCAGCAGAACTTAGAGAGTCAGGAGCGGATGCAATCGCTATCCCGACTGATGTCACAGACGTTGACGCTGTGCAAAACCTTATTCAACGGACATTAGATACCTATCAGAATCTGGATATTTTGATAAACAACGCAGGGAATGGAATATTTGGGACCGTTACAGATTTTGATCCATCAGATTGGGATAGCGTTATCAGTTCCAATTTGAAAGGGGTCTATCTTTGTGCTAAATACGCGCTTCCACATTTATTAGCACAACAAGATGGGGGTCAGATTATTAACGTGCTTTCTATCGCAGCGAAGGTTGCTTTTCCCGCTTCAAGCGCATATTGCGCCGCAAAAGCAGGTGCGCTTGCCTTAACAAAGGTACTGGCTGCTGAGGTGCGGGACAAGAACATACGGGTAACGGCAGTGCTACCCGGTTCCGTTGAAACGCCATTTTGGGATGATATTCCACAACATCCCGATTTTGAAAAGATGCTTAAACCGGAACATGTTGCTAACGTTGTTCTGTCTGTGTGCCAACAACCGATTGGCATGGTAACCGAAGAAATTGTTGTGATGCCACCGCTCGGAATTTTGTAAATATTTATATATTTAGCTATCGGTTTGAAGGAGACCTTCCTTAAAAACTGATAGCGATTTTGTTGGAGTTGTTCACAAAGCAGTTAGGTATTAAATCTACCGAGTCGCCGTCGGATACGAATTTTTTTGATAGCGCGTGTATCAGCATCTAAAATAGTGATAACTGCATCGCCGAGTTCTAATTCCGTGCCAGTTTCCGGAATTGTACCAGTACGATCAAGAATATAACCAGCGATAGTCGTATAATAATCGCCTTGAGGAATTGGTAGCCCATAGTGTTCTTCCAATATCTCGATCTCGGTCCTGCCTTCACATTCAAGAATGTCGGGAGCAATTAAATGGATAGAATCAGGGTCATCCCGTTCATCAGCAAATTCACCAATAATCTCTTCAATAAGGTCTTCAACAGTCACAAGACCGACAATACCGCTATATTCATCAACAGCAAATACCATCGTATGCTGGGTATTTTGAATTTCTTTGAGGAGAGCATTAATATTTTTCGATTCAGGGACAACATGTATATCTGTGCGGATGAACGGTTCGACCGTTTCAGGTTGGTCTTCAGCATAGATAACGTCTAAAAGGTTAACAATTCCAACAATGTCGTAAATACGTTCATCGTATACTGGAATCCGGGAGTAGCCAGAATCAGCAGCAATTTGCAAAAAATCCTCACATGTTGTATTTTTTTCTATTGCAATGATATCAACGAGCGGCACCATCACCTGCCTAACAGTACGGTTTTGGAAGTTGAGTAGACGGTGAATCATTTGTCGTTGTTCTGTCAGCAGGTTTCCTGAACGTTCACCCATAGTTGCAAGCAACCGTAATTCTTCACGTTGGGCATCAGGACTGGGTGAGTTTGCACCTCTATCTATTAATTTGACGAGAGCTTTCGTTACAGTTTGGACAAAGTAGATTAAGGGAGCTAAAATATATTCAGATAATCGTAAAGGATACGCGAAACGCAAAGCAAGGGCATCCGCCTTGACACGAAAAATCGTTTTTGGCAAAATTTCTCCGAAGATAAGCAACAAAACGGTTATGTAAGTGACGGTGATTGCTGCTCGTAACTCATCTGTAAGGCTTGGCAAAATCTTTCCAGTCAATTGATCTCCAAATAGTGAAATTAGGACATTTGCGAGATTTGTTCCCACCAAAGTGAGCGCAAGCATCTTATCAGGGGATTCAACTAAACGATGGATAATTTTTGCCTTTGCGTCGTTAGTTTCAACAAGTTGGTTCATTCGGATTTTATTGACTGAGACGAGGGCAGTCTCTGAACCCGAATAAAAAGCTGACAGCACAAGGCAGATAAGCACCGCTAAAGCAAATGAACCAATGAGTATAGCAGTATGTGTTACGCTGCCAGCACCGATTAAAAAGATGGATAATAGAAGCAGCTTCAATGGAACAGCATTTTCAACTATATTTTCCTTGTCAGGTACTTCAGATGTAGGGACTCGGATAAACAGTCCTGCGATTAGATTGCCTTCTGTGGTAGTGATTTCAAATTCTATACCGTTTTCGTCAACATGAGATTCACCAACGGAGGGAATTCGTCCAAAAAGCCTGAGTGCGTATCCACCGATTGTATCGGCATCATCTTCTTGGATTTTGAGTCCAAATTGTTGGTTCAGTTCGCGGATACTGATGCGTCCGATAGTTTCTATCACTAACGGGTCCTCTGAATGTTTGATATACTTTGGAGTAGAATTGTCCTTATCATGTTCATCAACGATATCACCTACGACTTGTTCAACGATGTCTTCAGTTGTAACAATGCCGGAAATTCCGCCGTATTCATCACGGAGAATCGCTATTTTGGTTTTTTCATTTTGCAGTTGGAGTAGCAACATACCGATTTTTCGGGTTTCAAGTACTAAAAAAGGTTCTCGAATCAATGGAGCGTCTGTATTTTTTTCCCGTTTTTCAAGAAATTCATCTATTGTAAGCGAATTTATCTCTGCAAGGCGCCACTGCGATAAATCCTTAACATAGAAAATGCCACAGATGTTATCAATTTGTTCTCGATAAATCGGAATCCGTGAAAACCCTGATTTTTTTGCCTGCGTCAAGGTATCTTGGATAGTGTTTGAGGTAGGGACTGCAATAACTTCAGTTCTGGGAACCATAATTTCTTTTGCTTCAATGTCTCGCAATTGAAGGATATTACTCACGATTTCGCGTTCATCAGGTGGGAGTGTTTCTTCGTGGTAGGTCTTAAAAAATTCTTGTAAATCTGTCGTTGTGAATTCTTCTGAAGGTGGTGGTTGTCCACCAAATATTGGGATAAGTTTGTCAATGATTTTACGCAGTAGCGCGCGTAGAGGGGAAATGAAAATGGAAAATGCCCACAACGGTGGTGCTGTGATTCTGGAAAAGGACTCCGCATGCTTAATTGCATAGGTTTTCGGTGTCATTTCACCGAAAATGAGCATGAGGATCACGCTGAGTGCTGTAGCAACAACAAAATGGATAACCTCAGAAGCTTGGGGAAGTATTTTCTTCTCAACAAGCTGCACCATAATAATCGCGAATGTAACGTTAACCAGATTGTTTCCAAGGAGGACAGTAATAAATAAACGGCGTGGATTGTCAACGAAATTGACAATTGCAGACGTGTTTCCCCGTTTGAGACGTAGTTTTTCAATTTGCACTCGCGTTAGCGCGCATAAAGCCGTCTCAGAACCGGAAAAAAAGCCGGAAAGGATAAGTAAACCTACCAATCCAATCAAATAAGGCAGTAGTGGAACTTCCATTCTTTTGAGGGACGAATTTAATGAGATGTTCGTCCAAGAGTACTAACCTCAGTTTCTGTGCTAAAATATAGTGTGTTCAATATTGATATAACGTGATTTAATATTAATATAACATGTTAACACATTAAATGCAACAAAAAATTGAACTACTCAGGAAATTCAGATAAAATACATTAACACAATTAACTACCAAGCGGTACATTACCATTGAAAAACCAATAAAATGAGGCGGTTTATGACAAAATTAGAACAGATGCAACGTATTGAGGCATGCGGCATCGTTGCGATAATTCGCGCCAACAGTTCGAATGAATTGATTGAAGCGGCAGTGGCTATTCAAACTGGAGGTGTTGACGTTATTGAAATAACGATGACAACACCCGATGCGTTACGGGTGATTAGTGAAGTATCCGCCCGTTTGGGTGATGCTGTCTTAGTCGGTGTTGGATCTGTATTAGACGCTGAGACAGCCCGTGCAGCAATGCTCGCTGGCGCTGAATTCGTCGTCAGTCCCGTTACGAAGTCAGACGTAATAGAAATCTGCAATCGGTATGGCAAGGTTGTTATACCAGGGGCATTTACACCTACAGAGATTTTGACAGCATGGGAAACAGGCGCAGATTATGTGAAAGTCTTCCCTTCAAGTGGAGTCGGTCCCGCCTACATCAAAGATATAAAAGCACCCCTTCCACAGATTCCACTTATTCCGACTGGCGGCATCAATGCGGAAAATGCTGCTGAATTCATTAATGCTGGTGCATCAGCATTAGGTGTTGGCAGCTCCTTGGTTAGTAGTTCTCTCATTGAATCTGGAGACTTCGCGATGCTTACAGAAAGAGCGAAAATTTTGGTTGCTGCTGTTAAATCTGTCAAATGAAAGATAAACGAAAATAATACTATTAACGTCTGACAAATAATTTAGTCATGTTTGCGGTTAGACGTTCCTTTTTTCGCAATTTAACGATACGCCGTCGATATGTCATGTTCACTTACAAACTGCAATTTTCACTTACAAAACGCTCCTACCCAATTCTTTAAAACTTTTAATTCATTAGACATTCCACATTAATACCGTTTTTACGTTGACAGTTGATTTTATTTTTGCTAATTTTTAAATAGAGACAATAAACCCATAAAATTTTATTAAAAGCGGATATAACTTAGCGAATAATCGTTATGAAGATTAACGAATTGATATTAGGAAAATATAGGTTGCTTGAGTATCTCAGCTCAGGCAGCTTTTCGTCTGTCTTTCGCGCGCACGAAGAAATGACGAACCGCATTGTTGCGATCAAAGCTCTCTCCAAGGATGCTTATCCTGCAGATAGGATGCGTTATCTTTTAACCGAGTTTCAAGCAATGTCAAATATATGGGGACATCCTAATATTGTCTCAATCCATACTGTTGAACCGGGTAAGGACAACTATATTGCATGGATAGTGATGGAGTATATTGAAGGCGATAACCTACATCAACTCGTTCAACAAGGTGACTTAACCCTAAATGATGTTCTCAATATTGGCTTAGATATTTGCAACGGTTTAAAAGCTGCGCATGCTCACAATATCCTGCACCGGGATATTAAGCCACAAAATATATTGCTTACCCCCGAAAAAGAAGCGAAAATAGCGGATTTTAGTATCGCACGCATTTTTGGTGAAACAAGTAAATTTGCAGTTACTATGACTGGTACCCGACGCTATATGGCACCAGAACAACACTTTGGTGCTTATGATTTCCGAGCTGATTTGTATGCTACAGGTTTAGTCCTTTATGAGGCACTCACAAAACAGTTTCCATTTGCGGGCGAAGCGGATGAAATTGACAGGAAAAAAGCCTCAGGCGAAATAGAGAACCTTGAGAAATGCCCCGAGGAATTCCGTAATTTTTCGATGAAAGCACTCCATCGAGATGTGGATAAACGTTACCAAACGGCATCTGAAATGTACGAGGAGCTTGATCGAATTCGCCGCTGGCAATACGAACAGCAAGCCTCTATCCTGATTTCTGAGAGTTCTAATTCCCCATCAACTGAATTGGCCGGAGCACTTGAACGTTGCCGAAAAACCTTCCGATTACAAATTGATACTGCCGAGCGAATTAACCAGAACCTCTTTTTTGAGATGCGTAGCAAAGTCGAAAAGGAAAATCGCGAAAAACTAAAGATTCGGACCATGCAGCACTATACTGAAGCGATTGAATATGCACGGAGCGGAGACACAGATGAAACACTTCGGGAACTCCATAAGGCACACTCTCTCTGCTTACAGGATGCAGAACTCGTCGCTCAAGCCGACACACTCTTAAAAGAGATGAGCACAGTTTTACCACCTACAGATGCGCTGACGATCCACGAAATCGCTGAACTGATTAGGAAACTGCCTGAAGCGGAAAAGTTGAGTTTATTTTATGAATTAAATATTGATGAATCTCAGCTTGAACCGGAAGTTGAGATTAAGCCAGAATATGAGTTTGAGCCAGAAGAGGAAGAAAAAGAATTTGATACACAACTTGCCCCGAACACCAAAGTGCAAACGAGCGGCAATTACCGCGTATTAATCGAAGAAGCTTCTCCGGAATTTTTATTGGACAAAGTTCACGAAGATATACAATATCCGCATGAGGAAGAAGCGGCATATATTTATCAGCAAGCACAAATTTTTACACAACAAGAAAACATACGCCGATGCCTCATCCAATATAAGAGACTTGGTGCTTTTTACCATAGATATGCCAGACGTTTTATCAAAATGGACGAAATAGAACTCGTTGCAAATTGTTATACACGTGCACGTTTTGCTTACGCAGCAGCTAAAAAGCAACGGGACGCAAAGAAAAATGCAAGAAATGGAGCCGCGTACTACGTCCATCTGGCACGACAGTTAGAAATGCAGCGCGCATGGATAGAAGCGGGGAAATCTTATATCCTTGCTGCGGACAATTTTCGCTATGCGCAACTCATCCCAGATGTTGAAAAATGCGAATCTTCCGCAACTGTTTGCTATTTTAATGCTGCTGAAAGTGCTCATCTCAACGGTGATTTTCAAACTGCTTATGATTATTACATGCTAATTTTAGCGATTGGCGAAAGTTTGCCAAATCCTCCAAGGTCAGTACTTGAGGCACAAAAATTGCTCGACGAAATCCAGAAAGAGAATTACGGATAAACGCGAAGTTTTTAAGAATGCTTGGGCAAGGTATATCAATGCAGCCATCTGCATTTATAGTGGGTTTTACAATTGATTTTATATTCTCATTTGGCACGGACAAAGTGTTCCACAGTTTTAAAGTCGCGACCTGGAGGCCGCTCCCGACAAATACCAAACGCTTATTTGGCGTTGATTCACAGGAAGATACACAATGAATTGCGCGACGACAAACACACCAAATCTATAAAACAATGTAAAGGTAATTTTAGATTTCACTATATGTTTATGAATGTGTGTTGATAATTTTTTTTGCGAACAGAGTTTATGGTGTCTCATTGATTCAGTTTTTACTATATGGTCGGATATAATGGAAACCTATGACATTCTTGCGATTGGTCGGAGTTCCATAGACTTGTACTCTAATGATATAGGGAGTCCGTTTTCTGAAATTACAAGTTTTGGTGCATTCGTTGGCGGGTGTCCTACTAATATCAGTGTGGGGACACGTCGCCTCGGGCTACGGTCAGTTCTTCTCACAGCGGTTGGTGATGACCCAGTCGGAGAATTTCTACTCAAATTTTTGAATGATGAAGGCGTTGAAACGCGTTTCATCGTCAACAAACCGGGGCACCGAACGAGTGCTGTTGTTCTTGGAATTGAGCCGCCTGACCGATTCCCACTCATCTATTACCGTGATAACTGCGCGGATATTGAACTCACAATTGATGACGTTATTGCGTCACCGATTGCAGAAAGCCGCGCCGTGTTGATATCCGGCACTGGTCTCAGTAAAGAACCGAGTCGTAGTGCTACTCTTTATGCAGCAGAGCAGGCAAAAGTCTTTGACCGAACGGTATTTTTGGATTTGGATTTTCGCGCAGACCAATGGCATGACCCGCGTGCTTTCGGTGTGAGTGTCCGGTCTGTCTTGCGTAATGTTGACATCGCTATCGGGACTGAAGAGGAGATTAAAGCAGCATCCCTGACCGATGTCTCACACATGTCAATAGAACATTCTCAAATCTCAAATCCGAACATTGAAGGGGATATGGAAGCTGCCATCGCAACAATTCTAAATACAGGGCCTGAGGCATTAGTAGTGAAGCGCGGCAGTGACGGAGCGGATATCTACTTAAAGCATGGAGAAGTCATTCATGCGCCTCCTTTTCCAGTTGAAATCTATAACACACTCGGAGCAGGTGATGCGTTTGCCAGCGGTTTTATTTATGGCATACTAAATGGATGGGATTGGCGAAAATCGGCTCGACTTGGTAATGTGACTGGGGCAATTGTTGTTACACGCCACGGATGCGCAAACTTTATGCCTACGATGGCAGAAGTCAAAACTTTTGTTGAACAACGTGGTGAACTTTAACTCATTCAAATGTTCTGTGGAATATAGAACAGAGGATTTTTAAAATGAAAAATCGAGAATTAACTATGGGGCAAGCCATAGTACAATTTCTTAAGCAGCAATATGTTGAACGTGATGGAATTGAAAGGGCTTTTTTTGCAGGTATGTTTGGTATCTTTGGACATGGAAACGTGGCAGGGATTGGGCAAGCACTGCACCAATACTCCGATGTGTTCCGTTTTTATCAGACGCGCAATGAACAATCTATGGTACATACTGCTGCAGCTTATGCCAAGATGTCTAACCGCCTCAGCACCTTTGCTTGTACCTCTTCTATCGGGCCGGGGGCAACTAACATGCTCACTGGTGCTGCAGGGGCGACAATTAACCGATTACCTGTGCTATTATTGCCGGGAGATATTTTTTCAACGCGTTTAGTCGCACCTGTTTTACAGCAGTTGGAATCTCCCAATTCACAAGACTTTTCGGTCAATGATTGTTTCAAACCGGTTTCTCGCTACTGGGACCGCATCAACCGTCCTGAGCAGATTATCACTGCACTGCCAGAGGCGATGCGTGTGCTCACTTCACAAGCTGAAACAGGAACCGTGACATTAGCCTTACCACAAGATGTCCAAGCGGAAGCATTCCCTTATCCTGAACAACTCTTTGAAAAACGGGTTTATACTATTGCAAGACCTCGTGCAGATGCGCATCTGCTAAACCGCGCTGTAGAATGGATTTCAAATAGCGAAAGACCATTAATCATTGCAGGCGGCGGTGTTATCTATAGCGAGGCAACTGAACAGTTAGCAAAATTTGCTGAGCAAACCGGCATCCCTGTCGGTGAAACCTTTGCAGGTAAAGGTTCATTACGGTATGACCATCCACAAAACCTTGGGGCAATTGGTGCTACTGGCACACCTGGTGCAAACATCGCTGCGCGTGAAGCAGATTTAGTCATTGCCATTGGAACGCGATTGAGCGACTTCACAACTGCGTCTAAAACCGCTTTTCAAAATCCGAATGTTCGGTTTATCACTATTAATATTGCGGAGTTTGATGCTGCGAAACACGCAGCCCTACCGTTAGTTGCAGACGCTCGTGTCACACTGTCTGAATTATCAGATGCTATCGGAACGTATCAAATTAATACTGATTACGCAACACAGATTGAAAATTACCGAGATGCGTGGGAAGAAGAAGTGGAAAGGCTTTTCCATCTTGATCATCAACCGTTGCCGAGTCAGAGTGAAGTTATCGGAGTTGTTAATGAATTTTCGCGTCCTGAAGATGTCGTTGTCTGTGCTGCGGGAAGCCTGCCCGGCGATCTCCACAAACTGTGGCGTACGCGTAACCCGAAACAATTCCATCTGGAATACGGCTACTCCTGTATGGGATATGAAATCGCTGGCGGATTAGGCATTAAAATGGCTGACCCTACGCGCGACGTCTATGTACTTGTCGGCGATGGCTCATATCTCATGTTAGCACAAGAAATCATCACATCAATTCAGGAAGGCTATAAGTTGATTATTGTGCTTATCAATAACGATGGACACAGCAGTATTGGCGGATTGTCGCAGGCAACAGGTGCACAAGGTTTTGCTACACGATTCCGATACCGTGATGATGACACCGGAGAATTGAAGGGAGATATTTTGCCCGTTGACCTTGCCGCGAATGCAGAGAGTCTTGGTGCTAACGTCATTGAGGCAACAACGACGCAAAGTTTAAAGGCTGCACTACAGGAAGCGCGAGATAGTGATAGAACAGCCGTCGTCAAAATTGATGTCCATTTTGACGTGCGGGTTCCACAGTACGAATCGTGGTGGGATGTGCCTGTGGCAGAAGTTTCAGAGGTAGACTCTGCAAAACAAGCATTTCAAGAGTATAAAGAAGCAAAGCAGAAAGAGCGATATTTCCTCGGTTAGGTTTACTTTTGTAATAGACATTATAATGAATTAGTTTTAAATTTTGTTAACCTCTGTTATACTGACTTATTATCGGACGATAGGAGGTTAG
>JAGWBU010000087.1 GCA_021295735.1 Candidatus Poribacteria bacterium
GATACGTCAATACAACGCTGAGACCTCTATTGACGATATTATAAAAGTGTATAAGTAATTACAGGTTTTACTATAAACACTCCGCCAAAAGACCAGTTCCATTGTAGGATGTATATGGTCAATCCTATGGACTGCATAATCTTTTTTAGGATCAATCCATATTTTGATTCTCCGACTGTCTGATGCTGTAAATACAAGGATATGGCATTCTACACCGTTAATCTTCTCTGTTCCGACGCGTTTTGCATCGGGTGGAACAAAGTACCCCGATCTACCCAAAAGTGAAAATTAGGACACCCTACATGTTGACTCCTATCAAAAAAAGTAATAGCAGATGGATGATCTAAGGAAAAGATAATATCTCCTATAGATTCATGGACTTGTGTTTGTTTATCATAAACGAGGAGAAAATATCATCTAACGGTCTGAATCGGTTTGACATCTCATCAAGAGGAACTCCTGGTGAGTCAACCAGCGTTAACTTATACTGGTATTGAGGCTTTTGGGATAAGTCACCTGCATTCAGAACTTTGAAGAGTGTTGTCGTCCGGCTAATATCCTTGTGTTTACGATACCGTTGAGCACTATATTCAAGATCCGCTTTGAGATATTCTTTTTCATAACGTTCTATGTCTACTTCAGAAATCGATCGACCAGAAGTAAAGCGCTGCAACTCCTTCTCCTTTTCCGTTTTGATCCATTCAGTGATCTCTTCCTCAGTCATTCGCGCTTCACTTTCTTTAAACGTTTTGGAATAAACTTCACCGCTTTTGATTATAAGCCGTGCCTTGTTCACACCGTTGATCAATTCTTCTACGGATATGTCCGCTACCGAGGATACAGAAACGAAAAACAGTAATGTTATAATAATTGTGATTGCGTTTTTATACAAGATTTATTTCCTATTCCAATTTTTTGTTGAGAGGATTTGCTCAAAATGTGATGCGTTCGGTTGATGCCTTAGTTCTCTAATATCTCTCCATGAATGTAGACGAAGTGGGTGGCTTTCTGACCTTTATGTTCATAATCTACCATAAGGTATTGATTAAATTTCCCAACAGGAAAGGTCGGCATAAATTGTAGGTTTGCATGTGGAATACCACTCTTTGTCTCTAATGTTGCCTTAATATGCTCTGAGTCGGTTCTCACCCGCAAGAGTTTCGTATTCTTTTGTAGGTGTATTGAAACCCGCTTCGTTATGGGTTGTTTGAGAAGCAATTTTCTTTGCCCGAATGCTACCATATCGGGTAACGTTTTGAGCGGTGTAAATGCTTGTCCTGTAAGTGTAAATGTCAATGTATTTTGTATCGGATCATCCGTATGTAAGTATATGTATTCTTGCATCATGCCGTTTCCAGGGTAAATTTTCATGGTAGCTAAAACTGTGCCTATTTCCCCAGGTAGAATTTCATTTTGTGACAGGACGGTTGCGGCGCATGCACACGTTTCTGTAATGTCAAGAATATTCAACGGTTTTTGTCCGATGTTCTTGACAGCAAAAGTGTGTTGAACTTCACTGCCCCCGAACGCTCTTCCGAAGTTGAAAACTGGTTCGTCTGCGTAGATTAGCGGCACCTGCATAGGTATCGCTTGCTGACCGTCCATCTTATTAAAAACAAGCAGTTCACCATTCCATATCTTTGAGATTTCCGCCCAAGTAAGATACGGATAATATTTGTAAAAAGGATCTATGATTTTCACACCGTCCCAATCTACAGATTCAAAGATAAGAAAATGGTTGGTATCCACATGAGTTATAGCTGGCAACGACACCAAATTTCGTTTCAGCGAATCCAGTGATGTCTCTACACTTGTTAGCGGTATATCTTTGGCAATAGCAGCCTTGCTCAATCCTTTCATCGTAGTGTCTTGTGCTGGATCGAAATCTGACAGCCGCTTAAGTTCATCAATATCCGTTTCAACCTTTAGCAATTTACAATAGTGCGATAGACTGTTTAGACCGCTCAGCAGAAGCCTCTCAGAGGAAGGTGATGGTTGTCCGGTTCTTCGGGGTCTATATTGATTTCTATCTATCTTAAAGAAATCTTTCGGAAAATCTACATTAAATTCTGCAGAAGCGATCTTGTTGGTAACACGCTCACGTATTGATCCATCTTTTTCATAGTAGGTTTCTTCTATACGCATAGGATACCATATTTCATTGAATTTCTGAAAGTCTTTGTTCTCTACACGATAATATATAGGGTCTTCATCAGTGGTACCGAAAGATTCAAACTTGCGTATACAATAGCGAAGGGATTTATCCACCCAAATTCTGTTTTTTTGCTCGTACACGTTCGTAAATTCCAAAACAATACATTCCGCGCCATCGATGTTTTCTTTTTTTACGAACTGTGCATCTCTCGCCACTTTGTGAAACGATCTTCCAAACAGTGAATAAGGCGTATATCCATACGATGCATTAGAATCCTCAATATCGACTTCTCCAGCGGGAGATATTAGATCGCCAACAGCTTGTCTTACTTGAGTTTGACGGTCATAAGCAAGGAGGATCGTTTCACTGGCATGGTGATTCTGTGCTACTTCACTATCCAAAGAATGTCCTGGTGACCTCTCGAATGTTAGTTTATATTGAAAAAGTTTAGGGAAGGAAGCGGAGTCTGGTTCGATAATCTGAAATAGCGTTGTTTTGTGTTCGACTTCTGTGCGCTTACGATACCAATTAGCAATGTAATTCTGTTTCGGTATGAGATACTCTTTCTCAAACGTTTCCTTGTCAACGCCTTCCTGTGGCACATAACTTTTTAGCTCATCTTCTATACTCTTTTTGATAGATTCGGCAATTTCTTCTTCCGTTTTCCGAGCAGCGTTTTCAGTCGATATTTCTGCTTGGACTTCGCCACTTTTGATGTCCCAGCGTGCCAAATTTACGCGCTGGATGAGTTCGTATGTGGGTATGTCTGCTGCGTGGCACAATGTGTTAATGGAAAGAAGCATATTAATGATGACACTGGCAAAAACATATCTATGCATTTGAATTCTCCTTAGTTTTGATTATGTTGTATACGTTCTGTAGGAGGGACTCCGATTCCCAAATACAATATCGTCGCGATTCGGAGATCGATCCTACGGGTCTATTGGCTAAATATAAAATCCAGCGGTTTATAGAAATCCCTATCAATATCAAAAAATTCTTCGGGAAAACTAACGTTGAAATCTGCATCAATTACTTCAACCGTATAACGATTCCGCAACGACCCATCTTGAAAATAGGAAGTGCCTATATAGATTTCGGGATACCAAACTTTTCCATATTTTTTGTACGCTTTATAAACACTCCGCCAACTAACATTTTTAGTTTTTGGATGTAGAAGTTCATACTGACGGACAGCAAAATCCTTTTTAGGATCAATCCGCAATCGAACTTGACCTCTTGTGGAGTCATAGGTGATGATACGACAATCCACACCTTCTATCTTTTCTTCACCAATTTCTTTAGCGTCTGATGGAACACGATCAGGTGATCTGCCAAACAGAGCAAATTTCCTATAACCGCCGTGATAAACGGAATCATAAAAACTTACCGAACCCCGAGCACTCCACGAATGGACAATGTTTCCTATATTTTGTTTCACCTGTGTACGCGTATCAAAAGCAAGTAGATAGATATTATCTGACGGCGTAAACAGTTCAGACATTCTGTCCATGGGATGCCCTGGTGTATCCACCAACGTTAACTTATATTGATTTTGTCTTGGGACTGTCTCATCATCTGGATTAAATATGCGGAAGATTGTTGTTGTAAGCTCTGTGTCTGTGTGTTCACGATAATGATTTGCCCTGGAGTTCAGATAAGGTATGAGCCATTCTGTTTCATACTGTTCTTCATCAACATTCTGATCAGATTCACGCGGTTTGTATTCTAAATATCCCTTCTTCTTTTCCGCCTTCATCCATTCAGTGATCTCCGCTTCAGTTTTTTCAGCAGGATAGAGTGTTGTCGTTTTGGAATAGACTTCACCGCTCAGAATCTTCAGCCGATGCTTGTTGATGCCGCGTATGAGTTCTTCTATTGAGATGTCTTCTGCATAGTTAAAGTTGTAGCAGCAGAATAAGATTAGAAGAGTCGTAATTATCTTTCTATCCATGAAAATCACCTTATTATTTGCCTATGCAATCTACGTTTGTAGTTAATGTATCGAATGAGCTTCTACTCAATATCCTTTGCACATCTGAAACCGATGTTGTAATATCTATATGAAGGTGGATGTGCTACGCGATGGGTTGAACGCAGATGCAATCGGATAGAATTCCATCCACCGCCTCGAACAGCTTTTTTATCTTTATCATGTATATTATCCGCGCACCATTCAGCAACATTACCTGCCATATCCAGCACACCATAAGGACTCGCACCATCCGGATAACTCCCAACAGAAGACACCTTTTCGTGATGTGGAAAATAATTAAGTTTGGAAAAATCAAAATCGTTACCCCACGGATAGAGGCGTGCATCAGTACCTCTGGCAGTCTTCTCCCATTCTGCCTCGGTCGGTAGGCGTTTGCCTACCCATTTGGCGTAGGCTGCAGCTTCATACCAACTCACACCGATAACGGGATGGTCGGGTTCTCGTGACACAGAATTTCCCTCAAAGCCGAGCGGTTTGTCAATCCGATACTCTTCCTTTGCTGGATAAACATAGACAAACCGTTCTTTCTGAATGAAATCCCAACCTTCTTCTGTCCAGTATTCCTGTTTATTGTATCCATCTGCTAAGATAAAAGCTTGAAATTCGGCGTTTGTAACTTCGTGTTTGTCAATGTAAAAAGCCTCTACATTTACTTTGCGTGCGGGTCGTTGGTCATCAGTTGCCTTTGGATTGTCTGTGCCCATCGTAAACTCACCTGCGGATATCAGCACCATCTCTTCCGGTGGTTCGCTCATTGCAAGTCCTGGTGCTACGATTATAAGTAGTAAGAGGACAAATTTTTTCATTGTTTTGCTCCTTATATTTAATAAATTAGTTCAGTAAGATAGAAACATTTTGTGCGTGTGATATTAAAGACACAGTTTTTGTTCTACAGGTTGCATAAAAGGGAAAAAATACGTGTTTTCTTGTCTCAATCTATCAAAATTTTTCATATTATTCACTCTATTCCAAATTATACTAAGGCTAACGTGAGTTTGATAAATAGTTAGAACTTCCACATTTCCTCTTAAAGTCTCTCTGATAAGGGGATTTAGGGGGTTAAAAACACCAAAATAACGATTTTTTCAGCAAATATGCCGTTCTCTGTTCAATTTTTGCCTGTCCAGTTAATTATCAAACTCACGTTAAGGCTATTTATAGTAGATTTTAGAATTACTTGGACACTCTGCACCAGCGAGGTTAGAAAATCTCGCCTACCGGTGTGAATGTAAGAGGCGACAAATCATGCAGGATACCATAAGCATATTCTGCCACGCGCATTTGGCGTTGATTTGGCAATGAATTGAGCGACTACAAACGCCGCAAATACTAAGAAATGTTCACTTAATTTTATAATTCACTATAGTTTTCTATACACATTCCGCATCATCTTTGCTACTGTCTATACAAATCTGCAGATCAGTGCTTTCTTGCTATTTCACACGCTAAATTGACACCTATGGTGGGTTTCATGCTTCAACTCAACCTATAATTAATTCAACAGAAACTATACACACTATTAAATCATATTTTCCTTGCACGCTTCATACAATATATGTTAGAATTAGGGTTATTGTGAAAGAAGATAAAAAATCTCCGCAGAACGCAACGATTACTGTCAATCGGAAAGCACGCCATGACTATCATCTGCGTGATCGGTATGAGGCAGGCATCGTTTTGCAGGGGACTGAAGTAAAAGCAATTAGAAACGGACAGTTTAACCTAACCGATAGTTACGCGCAAATAACAGATGGAGAGGTGTTCCTCGTTGATGCATTTATCGGTTTATATGATCAGGGAAATCGGATGAATCATGAACCGAAACGCACCCGTAAACTGTTGCTGCATCGTAGCGAAATAAAAAAACTGGAACGGTTAATTCAGTCAAAAGGAATGACTCTAATTCCTACACGTGCCTACTTCAACGGCGGCAAGGTGAAATTAGAGTTAGCGGTCGCAGAAGGGAAGAGATTTTACGACAAGCGCGATAAAATTGAGCGCGAACACGCGAACCGAGAAATACGAACATATTCATAACTCACAAAAGTAAATTTTGGGGGTGAACTTGGTTTCGACGGAGGTAATTGCGATACAGGTTGCATGTCGAGGTCTCCGCAGGCCTCGTTAAATAGGCGGAACAATTATAATTGCTGATCAAGAATTAGCACTAGCTGCCTAAGCAGCTACGCTTGGCCGACCTGTTTCCCGTCAGGGAAGCTAAAGCGCCGCAATACGGGATAGCGGTTTGATTGTTCTCAAGGACCATTCCGTGAACCTAAATTTGAGATAGCCTCCATGAATCCCGCATAGGGGAGTCTGGACAGCGAAATTCAAAACCTGTGATAAGCATGTAGTAACCTCTATCAATATACTTTCGGACGCGGGTTCGATTCCCGCCACCTCCATCACCAATTGACACAAATTTGCGTATCCCCAGTAGGCGAGGTTTCAAACCGCGCCTACCAAGAATCTTTATATATTTCTGACTTTACAATGACGGGACGAAGCACGATGGCTGATTTTGAAAATCTACCCATCCGCATTCAACGGATTGCCAAAGCAGAACTACAACCTGATGAACAGATATGTTTGTGTGTCCTCGGACGCTCCTCACTGCTGCGCCCAGATTTCGTTTTGATTACCACGTTACGGGTGCTTATCTTAAACGAAAGAAATATGGGGAGCCTCGCTATCTCTTACGCGAATATCCGATGTAATGTGTTTTTTAGCGAAATTAGCAATGTGAAACTTGCCCGACTTTTGAAGCATCGGTTTCTTGGACAAGCACGACTTGAAATTGACGTCAAACGTAATAGTTTTTGGATTGATAACATGAGTTTGCGTGATGCACGGCGTGCCCATCAACTTATCGCCGAACAGATACAGAGGTAAATATGGGTTTTTGGACTTACCTAACTGTAACATATAATGTATGGTTTACTGCACCACTTGCTGTCGTATTTCTGTTTGCAATTTTTCGGCTTATCCTTGGTGGTTTGGACTTTGGAGATGCCGATGTAGATGCTGACGTGGATGCGGATGTGGACTTTGATGTGGATGCGGACGTAGACTTTGACGTTGACGCCGATGTAGACTTTGATGTTGACGCTGACGTGGATGTCGACGTTGATGCTGATGTAGACATGGACGTTGATGCTGACGTGGATGCCGATACTGATATAAGTGCAGATTCCGGTGTAAGCGGTAACACTTTTGTTGACGTATTGGGATTTCTGAACGTAGGGAGAGTCCCCTTTATGGTTGTGGTGATGACACTCTTTACCACGTGGGGTTTCACAGGCTTAATCGTCAATGAAATCTTGAATGTCAACGCTGCACCAAGCCCGTTCTTTTGGATATCTTGCTCAGCTGCGCTTGTCTGTAGTGTTTTAGGCACTCGCTATCTATCGCTTACACTCTCAAAGATTTTTCCTGAAAGTGATCCTCCTACAAAGGATCTTCACCTACTCGGGTTGCGAGGTAGAGTGCTTAGTGGTCAAATTACTACGACATTTGGCACCGCAAGGGTAGAAGTTCCGGATGGTCATACGTTAACGGTGAAGTGCCGTGTTAATCCAGATGAACCCAATCCAGTAAAGGGCGATATTGTAATTCTAATCAACTATGATCCTGAGAAACGCATATTTGATGTAAAACCTGTAGAAGCGGAATTGCACTAAATGCCGATTCCTGTTCTTAACCTGATACCATCAGTAAAGGAGATATGAAAAATGGGTGGACAACTGTTTGTACTCATTGTGGGCGGTCTGATTGCGTTGTTTGTTATTTTTGTACTAATATACAAATCTTTCTACAAAAAAGCCCCTGCTGACGCAGCGTTAGTAATCTCAGGGGGAAACAAAAAACGGGTTGTGTTTGGCGGAACACTGGTTAATCCGATCACGAATGTGACGCAGCTAATTTCTTTGAATACGCTACAACTCCCTGTTGAGCGGGAAGGTCAAGCGGCTCTGATTACTAAGGATAGTTTACGTGTTGACATACAGGCGGAGTTCTATGTAAAAATTGAACCGAATGAACAAGACGTGCTGAAAGCTGTAGCAAGTCTTGGTGATAAAACCTTAACACCCCAGGCTGTGAATGCATTGCTGGAAGGTAAACTTGTGGGTGTTCTCAGAAGTGTGGCTGCGACCATGGACTTGCAGGAACTTCACGAGAAACGCCAAGAATTTTCCGACCAGGTTCAGGAAGCATGTCTTGAGGATTTGGAGCAGAACGGTTTTAAACTTGAAACCGTTGCTGTTACTAACCTTGACCAAACACCGCTTGAAGCACTTGACGAAAACAACCGATTTGATGTCGTTGCTATTCAGACGATCAAGAAGGAAGTAGAAGAAAAACAGACTGATACTGCTAAAATTGAGCATGAAAACAAAGTCAGACGTGAAGAAGATCGTCTACTTGCGGAACTTGAAATTAAGCAAAAGGAAGAGGAAACAGAAACAAAAGCGTTAGAGGTTGAGCAGCGACTTGAGTTTGCACAAGATGAGCAGCGCAAGGAAATTGCAACTAACAAGGCTGAACAGGAACGCGCGGTTGAGGCACATAAGTATGAACAGTTGCAAGCGGTTGAGGAAGCACGCATCAAACAGGAACAAGCTGTAAAGTCCGCTGAAATCATACAGACACAAAAAATTGAGATGGAACGCATTGAACAGGAACGCATGGTGCAAGAAAGTGAAATCTCACAAAAGCAGGCTGTCGAAATCGCCCGCGTGCAACAACAGCAATCGGTTGAAGAGGCAGAAATTCAGCGCAACCTCAATATTGAAAAAGCTAAGATCGACCAAGAGGCTACCGTCAAAGAAACTGACATTGAACGTAGAATTATTCTGTTAGACAAAGAACGTGCAGAAAAAGAAGCTGAGGCGGCAAACGCTATTCTGGTTTCAATTAAAGAAAAAGAACGCGAGGCTGCTCTTATTGAACTCTTGCAAGTTTCAGCTGAAAAAGCACGGGCTGAAGCCGCCGTTGAAACAGCTGAAGCAATTGAAAAGGCGGAACGTGAAAGTAAAATAGAACTGATTCGTGCCGAGCAAGAGGCGGACGAAGATAGAATTGCCAAGGAAAAGACCGCTGACGCGGAAGTGTATACTATTGTTGAAACGGCAAAGGCAGAACTTGAAGCAGCGCAAGTCAAGGCTGAAGCAACAAAGATACTCTCCGAAGCACTACTTGTTGAAGCCAGAGCCGAGGCAGATGGTGAAGAAGCATTAATTATCGCAAAAAATCAGGCTGAGCCACAAGTACTCGTCAGTGATGCTGTGCTTGCCCTTGTAGAAGCGCTGCCTCAAGTCACCAGTGAGTTGATGAAACCCGCGGAACGTATCGAAAGCATCCGTGTGCTTGACTTAGGCGGTAATGGCGGTGGTAATGGTAGTTCTGGTAGTATGAACCGCATTCTTGGGTCTATTGTCAACGCTGGTGCAGCAATGCCACTTCTCAAAGAACTTGTGAACTTTAGTGGTATTGATACTGCAAAGATTGGACAGACAATTCAGGATTATGCTAAAGGATTAAACCGCACCGCTGTTTCTGAATCTGATTCAGAGTCTGATTCAGAAACCGAGTCCGATCCTGTTTCTGATTGAATTAATATGGATAATTTACGCTAAACCTTATTGTCAATGTGATCTTCTAATATTTTTAGGGTGTCTTCGATTTAGAATAAAATCTATTTCAAAGATACCTTAACGCAAAGAGGAAGGACACTGGTTGAAGTTAAAATTGATGATCTTCTTGTTGAATCGCGGAACGATAGTGAACCGGCAGTGATTTTGAAAGAAAAAACAGGGGATTCTAAACGAAAATTGTTGATACAGATAGGTGAAACTGAAGCGTTGGCAATCAAATCTGGATTGGCAAAAACGGAACACCCTCGTCCCAGGACCCATGATCTATTCAAAAGCATCATTGACACACTTTCAACCAAAGTTGTGGCTATCTATATCAACGCTGTTGAAAAGCCAACCTTTTATGCGAAGATGAAACTCAAATCGGAGAGTCAAGAATTCGACATAGATTCGCGACCGAGTGATGCCCTTGCCATCGCAATCCGATATAACGCCCCAATCTATGTGGAAGAAGATGTGATTGAAAAAACGGATTCTTTGAAAAGGAGAAATAACATGGTCGAAGTTAAAATTGAATTTCTGACCGTTGATCGAAATACTGGCGCACCGGTCGTCGTTTTAAAAGAAAAAGAAGGCGAATCTAAACGGATATTGTTGATATGGATAGGTGAATCGGAGGCGTGGGCAATAGAGAACCGACTGAAAAAAATTGATCTGCCACGACCAATGACACACGACCTGCTCAAAAATGTCATTGATACAATCTCTGGCAAGATAAATTCTATCTGTATCAATGCCGTTGAAAAATCAACCTTCTTTGCACAAGTAAAACTTGAATTGGATGGGCAAGAATACGATATAGATTCGCGACCAAGCGACGCACTTGCCCTTGCAATCCGATGTGAAGTGCCGATCTATGTTGAGGAAAAAGTTATTGAAGAAAACGGTTTCCTTGAAGCAGAAGTGAAAAAAGAGAAACCGACACAACGCGACCCTAAAGATGTTTTGGAAAACCTGGATGAAGATATTGTAAAAAATTACACTGTTTGATCAGCGATCTGTGAATCCAGAAGATTATAGGACACAAACACTTCAAGAAGACTTTGTTCTGAACTTCATTACTGTAAAAACGCAGGTCACCATGGGATACTCATATAGCAAAGACTGTATCGTGCTCCATGATAGTTGCACAACAGCCTTGGATACCAGCAACTTTGTCTCAAAGATAGACCTATCCTTCCTTGATCCGCCTTTCAATCAAGACAAAGCATACAATCAATGGGATGATAACCTACCGCCTGAAGAATATTGGGAATGGATGCAAGAGGTATGTTCAAAAATCTACGCTTTAACTTCCGATGGTGGTGCTATCTATTTCATGCAACGCGAAAAAAATACAGAATTCGTTTTGCAATGTTTACGTGATAGTGGTTGGACTTTTCAAAATCTGATTGTCTGGAAAAAGAAAACCTCAGCAGTTCCAGGAACAAAGCGATTTGGAAAGCACTATCAGATAATTGGATTTGCAACGAAAGGCAAAACGCCACGCGTTTTTAACCGCCTCCGTATTGATCCACCACTGCCAGCAGATTACAAGTACACGCGTGAAAACGGTATATTCGTTACCGACGTGTGGGATGATATTCGCGAGTTAACATCAGGCTATTTTGCAGGCGATGAAGCGTTACGCGATGCGGAAGGGAATCGCTTACACAAACAGCAAACTCCCATTCAGCTCCTCCTACGAATTATCCTCTCTTCCACAAATCCTGGTGATGTCGTCCTTGACCCATTTGCTGGTTCTGGCACAACGTTGGTTGTATCAGAACAATTAGCACGAAAATCAATCGGTATTGAACTTGATGCCTTCAACGTAGAACTTATTCAAAACAGACTTGCAGAACAGAGAGAATCAGACGATGTTTCTCGTTTTTTTAAGGATTACACATGCACTCCAGACCTGACAGCAATTTGGGGAAACGGACGAGAAGCACCACATAACTTGGATTTTTCAAAGCAAATAACACTTTATGAGGCAAATATATAAATCAGACGATTTAATCTACTAAAGTTTGGACAATTTCTGTTGCAATAAAGGGCAGCCAGGGTTATTTAGTTTTCTATATTTCTGACGCATTTTATCACATGTGTTAATGCATATAATAGTATCGTAGGTTGGGTTGAGTTTGCGCAACCCATAGGCGTCAATTTAGTGATTTTTTGCGGCATTTTTGAGATGTTCCAGTGTAGTCTTTTTATTTGCGCGCTTC
>JAGWBU010000088.1 GCA_021295735.1 Candidatus Poribacteria bacterium
GTGCTACAACTTCTATTGTCCATTATCTTTCCAAGACAAGTTTAGCAAAGTGTCCCAATAATTTCAAAGTTCACTATACATAAAAATATTAGATGTTTATCTTTCAGTTTGTGGCGTTTGTAGTCGCGCAATTTATTGCGCCTCTTATATTTACAGTATATGCCTACATTTTCCCCCAACGTTCTTGATCTTTTGCAATAATTGATCTGACCCTTTCAGCGAGTTCCGTCAAGGCTTGCCGAGGTGTCTGTTTTTCAGTAACGGCATTGAAAATCGCATCATTCAACAAATCCGCTGCTTCAGACCAATAGGGATTCTGATAGCGTGGCGGTAAATCGGGCGCAAGCTCAATAAACAATTCTCCAAGTGGCTGCCCTCCCAAGTAAGCATCTGGTTCTTTGTAAATTGGTGCGTCCCATGCTGCTTTGAGAGGTGGAATAATCCGCGTTGTTTCATAACGGTTAATCAGACCTGCTTTATCAAAATAGGCGAATTTCAGTAGTTCCCATGCCAAGTCTGGATTTTCGCACTGCTTTGTGATACCGATCATTGTACCACCACGTGTTGTGGTGCGTCTATCTCCTACTTCCCACGCTGGCATACCGATAGCCTTCCACTTACCTGTCATCTGTGGCACTTGACTTTTGAGGATACCGACATACCAATCCGGTGCGAGGATAGAAAGTATCTTACCGTCTTGCATTGCAGCGAAGTTGCTTGGATCACCATGCCAAGTCCCATAAACCGGCGTAGCGATTTTGTGTTCATTGAACAGCGATGTAAAAAACGCTAAGGTTTCAATTGCAATATCACTATCAATAACAACGTTTCCTTCTGCATCAAAAAATCCACCGCCTCTTTGCAGCAGCAGGTTAAAATAGTCGCTTTCTGTCTTGTTATCCAACACAATCGCATATTGGTCAATTTTACCGTCACTATCAAGGTCGCGAGTAGCTTTCTTCCCAGCAGCAATAAAATCATCCCACGTTTCAATATCGGTCATTTCAACACCGGCTGCTTTAAAAAGGTCATCTCGGTACAGCAGAACAACGGGATGTAAGTCATGTGGGATACCAAAGATTTTCCCACGGTATGACCACGGTGTGAAGCGGCTGACGACAAGTTTATCCATCCAACCTTCACTTTCTAAACGGGGACGAAGGTCAACAAAACCAACCTCGTCTATATCTCCTTTTAAGAAACGACCAATAGATGTAATTTCCACTTCAACAACGTCCGGTGCACCAAAATCGGATAGCAGGGCGGTGAGAAGTTTATCGTGCATCGTGCCACCATAATTGATGAGTTGAATGTTAATTTCTGGATGTAATACCTCAAAGATTGGCACGCGTGCCTGATATTCTTCGTAATGGGTGTTGGCGAAAATCCAAAATTCCAGATTTTCACCTTTTTCTTTCGCAGGCGCAAAAATGAAAAGGCAGGAGATGAGAAAAAGAACCAACATGACCATCGGTCCCTTGCCGAGTGGAAAACCCTCTATATCATAAGGAATACGCATAAATGCCTCTAATGTAAGCCTAATTGATTTCAGCATTGTCAAATTTGACTTGACTTTTTCAAATTTAACCATTAAAATTTATCAAATCATGTGTATTTTATCAACAAAGAAATGAAGGAGAATTTTATATGCCTACGTATGATTATAAGTGTCTTGAGTGTGATATTCAGTTTGAGAAGTTTCAAGGTATTACAGCACCACCGCTTGAAGAATGTCCTGAGTGTAACGGTAAAGTAAAACGACTCATCGGAGCGGGTGCTGGATTGATTTTCAAAGGGTCCGGTTTTTACATTACCGATTATCGGAGTGAAGGATACAAAGAATCCGCAAAGAAAGATAAAAACGCATCGTCAGACAAAAGCGAAAAAAGCAAGAAAAAAGAGAAGAAAACTGACACAAGTAGTGAATCAAAGACCAAGCCCAGTGACTCCGACTAAATGATAGTAAAATATGAGAATATACGTACTCCCTTGTAGGCGCGGTTTGAAACCGCGCCTATCGCAGTGATAAGAAAATCACGGTTTGATAATAATAGTTGCTAATACGCAACTTTTTAGGAGATGCTTTGCACAATCATAGCCACCAACATCACCATCACGAGGAAGAACATTCACATAACCATCAGACACATCTGCAGAAGAAATTTAAGATTGCGGTGTTTGTTACGTTTTTTGTCTTCCTTGGAGAAGTTATCGGAGGAATCTGGTCAGGAAGTCTTGCATTGCTAAGTGATGCTGCGCATGTGATGTCTGATGTGATCTCACTTCTGATAAGTTGGTTGGCTATCTATTTATCAACTCGGCCTGCAACATCATCCCGCACTTTTGGGTATCATCGCGCTGAAGTTTTCGCAGCGTTTCTCAACGGAGTGTCGCTCATCGGTATCTCCGGTTGGATTTTTTACGAAGCATACAACAGATACAATTCACCTACTGAAATTAAGGTGACCGGCATGTTTATTGTGGCATGTCTCGGCTTTGTTGCGAATCTGTTTATCTTATGGCAACTGCATGGTGAAAGTCATGGCAACCTAAACGTTCGGAGCGCGGTGCTTCATGTGATAGGGGACACGCTTTCATCTGTTGCTGTTGTCGTTGGTGGTGCGATTATATTTTGGACAGAATGGTACCCAATTGATGCGATCCTCAGCTTCCTCATCGGTGGGGTAATACTCTTTGGTGCCATTAATGTGACGAGAGAAGCGGTTCATATCCTGCTTGAGAATTCGCCGCGCAATGCTGACGCACACACTGTGGCTAAACATCTTTGCGATTTAGATGCCGTTAAAGATGTGCACGACATGCACATTTGGTCATTATGTTCCAACTATAGCGCATTGAGCGCACACGTGGTCATTCACGAAAATACTACCCTTGCGCATGACCAGATTCTGCAACAAATTAACACCGAATTGCAACAACGTTTCGGGATTAACCATACAACCCTCCAACTTGAACAGGTTGCGTGTACACAAGCAGGAAACCTGCTTTGCAATGCGCAACACTCATAACCCTGCTTCTTAACAACTTAACCATTTAACCGTGTTCTTCTTTTAAACGGTGTGCTTTCCGAATCAGCGAGACATCTTTTGAAAATCTTTGAGTTGCTCTGACGAGTCCGTCTACATGGGACACCATATCTCTTTCAACTTGCACAATGCGATTCATCAAATAAGGTTGGTTGCTTTTTTGTATGGCTTTTCTTATTATTGAGAGAAGGTACATATAGATCGTATCTGCTTCACTTCCCTCAATAGCGATTGCTATGGCAAACGCCTCATCTAATGAAATTTTCCCACTTTCTACCTTCGATTCATGAGCATTGAGAGCGTCTATAATTTCTTGAATCGAAATATCAGGTAGTGGTGCTATCGGTGAGGAAGATTTTTCAGTGTTTCCAGCAGATATAGGCGTGTCAATTCCGAAGGCTTCTACACACAAAGCGCGACCGAAATCTACAAGAATATAGTGTTGCCACTCCTCGGTACTCATCCTTTCCCAAAATCGCGCTATCCGTTCATCAACATCCCCCAAAAGTAGTGCGAAAGATGCGTACAATTTGGCTTGTCGCAGTTCAAGGTCTTGACAAATATCAAAGAGTTCTTCTAAAGTCAATGGTTTTCCTTTCTTAAAAGTAGTAGGCACATGCCGTGTACCATAATTATCGTTAGATATAAAACATTCACTGGTAGGCGCGCTTTGTGAGCACGCGGGTGATGGGATCGTTTATTGTAATATCTACTATATTTTCTATATTTGAAGCGGCAAAGAAACTGCAGCACCAGACGATATACTCCGCGTGACCGCTTCCGTAAACTCCATATACTTAACCCCAGTGTCAAAATCGGTATGTGTGATAATCTCCTCACCGCGGATAGCATTCACAAACTCTTCTTCTACTCGCCACGCACCTTCTTCCTCAGCGGGAATATCAATTTCATTCAATTCATCGTCTTCTTTTTGACCACCGTAGAGTTTATTTCCTGAGAATCGCAAAGTCCCTTGACTGCCAAAAATAAAAACCTCAGGCGCACCAGCCAACCCAGTTACTGCAGAGATTTGCATGTGAAGTTGTGCACCGCAGGCAAGTTCACCGACAACATCAATATGTTCAGGAATACGGACTGCCCGCATGACACCTTCAGCATCAGGACGCATTTTGACGAACGTTTTACCTATTGCCATAATTTTTGTTGCTTCTCCGACCCAGCGCATCAATGCCTCATACCAAATTCCCATACTCATGATATTCATGCCACTGAGATCAAAATCTTGCCGCCACTGCAGCGGTGATTCGCTATCCAGAAACGCGCCGCCTGCACACACTTCAATGGCAAGCACGTCTCCGATATACCCTTCAGCAATCAGACGTTTTATTGTTTTGTCAACTCGGAGTGTCATCGGTGAAGGAACAATCTGCGCGGTAAGTCGTGATTTCCGACGTGCCATCATACGCATTGCGTGTGCTTCACGGGCGTTCATTGCCATTCGTGCCTCACACATCACATGCTTGTTTGCCATAAGTGCTGAAACGGTTGCACGGCAGTGCATGTAGGGCCATGTTCCAATGACGATCGCATTCGTTTCTTTATCGTCAATTGCATCCTGCCAGTTGTCGTAGATTTTAGGGATGCCGAACTCGTCCGCTACCCGTTGCGATGACTCACGACTCCGATTACAAACGCCAATAATCTCAACGTCATCAATTGCTTGTAGTCCTGGGATATGTCGTGATGTTGTGTTTCTGCCTGCGCCAATGATACCGACTCGGACTGTTTCTGATGCCACTTAATTTGCTCCTTCACCTTCTGTATTGTAATTTTGATTTTATCAGAAAATCGCAGTCCTGTCAAGGGAACTTCTTCAACAAGGTGTGTAAAGTTTTTGTAGAAATCCGCACAACTCCTATTTTAGGGGGGGGAATGCCAAAAGGCATTCATACCCGGTGAATGACTAAATGTCGTTCATACCGTTGATTTCTTGATTTGGTGCCTGCTGCCCGTTGCATGGCACGTCCTGCGCAGTAGCGGGACAGGGACCCCGCCCTACAGTGGAAAACGCCGCGTAATCATTGCAAATTGAACCTATGTAACCAATATTTACACACCTTTTTCTGCAGATTTTCTTGACATTCCTGATAATACCAAGTATAATTAACGAAAATCGTGTAATAATAACCAATTTGCCACGGTTTTTGATATTAGCATGATATAAGATAATGAGATTCGTTATCAATTTACAATTAACTCTCAAGTCTATTTGGAATTTGATTTGACGGACTATCTAATATGATATTGAAACTCAATATCATATTAGATAGGGTTTATATTTATGAAAAAACAATTGATTTTCCCGACAATTCTGGGGATTTTTATTTTACTTAGTGTTGGTGCTGTTGCTGATGACAACCCATTTTCCGTTTCTGGATACGGCATAATTAATTACGCTAACTTTGATTGGGAACTTGACCCGAACAGACGTGCAGCCATTGACGTAGAACGATTCGTTGTCGCACCGAAATACCGTATCAATGACACCATCCGACTTGAAGCGGAAATAGAATTTGAACACGGTGGCACCGGTAGCACGATGGAATTTGACAAATTTGAAGAGTTTGGCGAGTTCGAAACGGAAATTGAAAAAGGCGGTGAAGTGATCGTAGAAAAACTCGCTGCTGTTTTTTCTATACAACCTGCCCTTAACTTCCGCGTTGGGCATATCATTGTCCCTGTAGGGCTTGTTTCGAAACGGCACCGACCACAACACTACTTTACCACAACCCGTCCTGAAGCAGAGGCACATATCATTCCGACTATATGGCACGAAACCGGTGTTGAAATTTTTGGCACACTCGGTGCTTTGAAATACCAAGCGCAAATTATCAATGGTTTGGACTCAACCGGCTTCAGTTCTCGGCATTGGATAGTTCGCGGACACCAACTTCGGTTTGAGACAGTCAACGCTGAGGCACCCGCGTTTGTCGGACGACTTGATTATGCGTTTCATGAAAACGCAACCGTCGGTATTTCTGGTTATTTTGGAGACACTGCGGCAAATCGACCGAAACCGGATGTGAATTTTGATGCTCATGTCGGGATTGTAAGTCTACACGGATTTTACGAGGTGAATGCAGTAAGAGTCCGAGGATTGTTCTTATGGGGAACACTTGAAAATGCTGATAAGTTGTCTAAAGTCAACCGCACTCTCTCCAATAACCTCAATGTGAAGCGTACACCGATAGGTAGTTCTGCACTCGGCTGGTACATTGAAGCGGGTTACGATGTACTATCATTGTTCAGAAAAGCCAAAACATCCTCACATGTATTGGATGTGTTTGCACGTTACGATTATTACGATACGATGGCGAGTGTTGAAGGGACTATCTTTGACAATCCTCGGTGGGAAAGAACCACGTGGACTTTTGGGATTAACTACCACGTGCACCCGCAGTTGGTATTCAAGAGTCACTATTCACTACGACGGTTAGCTACCAAAGACAAAAACAAGGAAAATACTTTGGCAGTTGGTTTCGGTTTTCAATATTAACACATATTTGCGCGGCAGGAGACCGCGTTTAAAAACCAAAAAACGGAGATTTTTATGAAGTTCTATAAAATTTGGACAATTTTTTGTTGTTTGCTCATCACACCTGCTCTAATAGTAGGATGTGGAGACGATGTAGAGGATGTGGATCTCGGTGAATCTTATGATGCTGGTACTATGCTTGATGATTTTGCGAACACTGTGGTGTTAGCAACCTATTCTGATTTAGATAGCAAAGCAGGTGAATTGTTGGCTGCAGTCAAGGCATTAGAGGCTGATACCACGCAAGCAAATCTTGAAAAAGCACAACAGGCGTGGAAGGCAACGCGGACACCTTGGGAGCAGAGCGAATCGTTTCTGTTCGGCCCTGTTGATACACAGGGACTTGACCCCGCTTTAGATAGTTGGCCGGTTGATCACGTCAACCTACAATCTGTTTTAGATAGCGATGATGACTTAACGGTGGATTATGTCAGTGGATTAGAAGATACTCAGAAAGGATTTCACACCATTGAGTTTCTGTTATTCCGAGATGGCGATCAGCGCAAGGCATCGGATATAACTGAACGCGAACTTGAATACCTTGTATCGTCAACTGAAAATCTCAAGGCGAGCACTTCTCAACTGAAATTGGCTTGGGCACCAGAAGGTGAAAATTTCAGCAGAACTGTTGCGTCAGCTGGTGAGGAGGGAAATGCTGTCTATCCTTCACAGAGTTCCGCTGTGCAAGAAATGGTCAACGGTATGATTACTATTGCCGATGAAGTTGCTAACGGGAAGATATCTGACCCTTACAACGAATCGGACACAACCCTTGTTGAATCCCAATTTAGCTTCAATTCCATCTCAGATTTCCAAGACAATATCCGAGGAATTCAGAACGTCTACATGGGGAAATTCGTAAATGATGGTCAAGGGTTGAATGAATTTGTTAACCGTAAAGATGCTGACTTAAATTCCCGTTTCCAAACGGAGATACAGAAGGCGATTGACACCATTGGAGAAATTCCGGATCCCTTCCGCGATTCAATTACTGGCAGTCGTTCTGCAGTTCAAGCAGCTATTGATGCTGTCAGTAAAGTTCAGTTGACGCTTGAGCAAGATATACTTCCACTCGTTCAGGCGAGTGAGTTTAATTAGCACAACATAAGCGTGTTTTGTCAGCACGCAAGACTATTTCGTTTTTGTTGGAACAGTCACTGACTGTTCCAACAAAAGTAGCAATAAATATGAAGTATTTTCACACAGTTCTATATCTTACAGTGTTGGTATCTATCCTAATTGGGTGTAACTCCGAACAGCCAACAAATATCTTAAATTCCAATGCCTCTATAGATTCCACAGGTGCGCTTTCTGGTGGAGATACAACTATCTTTGACGCATCCAGCCACGCATTTTCTATTCCTGCTCCTAATCTTTCCGCAGCAGCACTTGAAAAACACTTGGAAGGCGATGTTGAATTTGAAGCAGTATTTGTCACTGCACCGGCTGTGGTGAATCCCGGTTTAGGACCTATCTACAACAACGTTTCATGTATCAACTGCCATAGCCGTGATGGCAGAGGTCGCCCGCCAGGTGTCAATGAAGGGCTGGTATCATTGCTCTTAAGACTAAGTCTCCCGAAGAATGATAATATGGCAGATGGAAAGCCTCCAATTCCCGTGCCAGGCTATGGGAGGCAGTTGAATAACCGCGCAATCGTTGGAACACCCGCAGAAGGCACAGTTAAAATTGAGTATTCCGAGCAACCGTTAACAACGGAGGATGGAACGCGCGTGCATCTCCGCTATCCAAATTATACCATTACGAACACTTACCACCCGCTACCTGAAAATGTAGAGGTATCACCGCGTGTGGCACCAGTTGTCTTTGGACTCGGCTTATTAGAAGCAATTCCTGAAAGTACGATTTTGACTTACGCTGACGAAATTGATGTTAACGGAGATGGAATCTCTGGCAAACCCAACTATGTGTGGGATGTAGTTAAAAAGCGTTACGCGCTTGGTCGTTTCGGATGGAAAGCGAACCAACCGACACTTCTTCAACAGGTCGCTTCTGCCTATCATGATGATATGGGTGTGACGACCTCACTGTTCCTCATAGAAAATTCGGCGGGACAACCACAACTTACCGAAAACAGGACAACCCCTGAGGTTAGCGATGAAATTTTAGACGTGGTAACGTTTTACGTGCAAACGTTGGCGGTACCTGCCAGGCGAAATGTGGATGACCCACAGGTCATGCATGGTGAGCAGCTTTTTGCACAAGCACAATGTGCGAGCTGTCATATTCCAACGTTACGAACTGGCGTTCTGTCGGGCGTTCCTTCAGTCAGCAATCAGACTATTCATCCTTACACAGACCTATTGTTGCATGACATGGGACATGGTTTAGCGGATAATCGTCCTGATTTTCACGCAAGCGGAACAGAGTGGCGGACACCTCCATTGTGGGGTATCGGTTTAGTGAGAACAGTTAATGGACACACCAATTTTCTCCATGATGGCAGGGCGCGCAACCTAATGGAAGCAATTCTCTGGCACGGTGGGGAAGCAGAAAAATCACGACAAGCCGTTTTGGAGATGTCAAAAGCGGAACGCGATGCACTTATTGCGTTTTTAGAGTCTTTGTGAGAAATCTCATTACTATAAGGAGAAAATAATGATAACAGTAGCAAATCGAATTTATGTTGCACCTGAATATTACGAGGAATTTGAGGAACGATTCCGAAATCGGGCACGACTCGTTGACGGAATGCCCGGATTTATCTCTAATCAGGTTTTGCGACCTGTCAATGATGGTGATCCTTACGTGGTATTTACACTCTGGGAATCACGGAAGGATTTTGAAAACTGGGTTGATTCTGAGGAATTCCGTAAGGGACACGCACAATCTGGCACTATGCCGAAAGAGGCGTTTACACAATCCAACAAACTGGAATTGCACGAGGTGTTTCTGGATTCTACTCAACCCGACCTAAAGGAAGAACCGCGGGGAGGTCCGTTTAAGGTTCACTAAAAATAAAAGCAGAAAAAGCGACGTTAGAACTGGGTATACCCTCAACTGCCAATTGTAAGTTATTACCCAAGTTTCTAATAGAATCAAAAATTGATTGCAAAATGACCGCATTTTCGTTTGCGGGTTTTTCGCACGCGCGCCTTTTCTGTATCTATTAGGATACGCTACCATCCTTGCAATTGTCAAGCAAATTGTAGGATGACTCAAGCGAAGGAGAACGTTATGGTTTTCAATTGGAAAAAATGGGTTTTGTCAATACTCATCTTTTGGCTTGCCTCTACAATATCAAGCTACTCCGAAAACGGGAATGAAATATCTAAAAGCGGCTATCACGTAGAATTAGATCCTGTTGTGGTAACTGCCACAAGGACACCCCACCGTCTAAAAGATACACCTGTTATTACAAATCTGATTACACGTGCAGAAATTGAAGCAACAGGCGCTGAGAACATCGGAGAAGTGCTGGAGCACAAAGCTGGCATTATTATTCATCGTGATGGGCATGGGGACGGCGTGCAACTTCAAGGGCTTGATTCGGAATACGTGCTAATTCTCGTGGATGGTGAACCGCAGGTTGGGCGCATCGCCGGTAAACTTGACATGGCACGAATGGCTGTTGAAAATGTTGAACGGATAGAAATTGTCAAAGGCGCCACTGCCTCCCTTTTCGGTAACGCCGCACTCGCTGGGGTAGTAAATATCATCACTCGCAAAGCTGTGTCACCTTTCTCTGTTCAAGTTTCTCAAAGCATTGAGCAAAACAACAAGTTTGATAGCAGAGGCACTGTTGGATTGCAACAGGGGAAACTCAACGGGTTATTTACGCTCAGTGCAAACCGCCGAAATCCAATTGATTTAGATACATCTGATCTCACAACTACAATTGATGGTTATGCTAATATAACGAGCACAATTCGGACAGAATATCTACTTACAACCGCAACAAATCTTGTATTTTCTGGACAATATTTCACGCAGGACCAAGAAGGTATCAGTGAAACCGATTCCATCATATATGACCGTCTCGGTGATATTAAAAACTTCAGTGGAAGTATGGGAATAGAACATGAATTTGGCTTTGGCAACCCGCAGCGTGTCTCTCCGACTTTACTGACAGGAAAAATTTACGCAACCCGATATGACGATGAGTCAACTGTTATTGATAGGGGGACGAAGGCAACATCATCTCAAAATCTCAACATTCAAAACCTCCTCAAGGGCGAAATTCAGTTTGATACGACTCTTTGGAAAAAACACCGGCTAACGCTCGGTGGGGAGATGATTCTTGAAAATTTACAATCTCAACGGATTGAAGATGGGGAACGCGGTATTTTTACGAATTCTCTCTTTATCCAGAATGAGTTCCGACCTATTTCTACGTTTGCCCTTGTCATTGGTGGGCGTTTAGATAATCACTCCGAATTTGGAACACATTTCAGTCCAAAGTTGAGTTCCTTATATCGCGTGACAGACGATTTTCGGATTCGTGCTTCTTATGGACAAGGCTTCCGCGCACCAGACTTTAAAAACCTTTACCTCAACTTCACAAATGTCACTTCCGGTTACCAAGTCTTGGGCAATCCAAGCCTTCAACCTGAATCCTCACACAACTGGAATCTGGGAATAGAATATCAGATATTCAACGGTTTGCTTGGTAGAATCCACATGTATCGCAATGACTTGCACAATCTGATAGAAGCAGAACGGATCGGGCAGAGTGGAGCAGGTGGAAGCAAGTTTGAATATCAGAACATTAGTGAGGCATTTACAGAAGGGATTGATCTGGAAATCATCATTGGTAGTATTGGCGGATTTACTTCGGGTGTCGGATATGCGTATCTGCGCGGTGCGAATAAAACGACTGGATTGCCGTTACTGAACCGTTCAACACACAACGGCACACTCAAATTAGTATATTCACATCTCAATAGTGGTTTTCAAGTTGATCTGCGTGGAAGATACGCAAGCCAGTGGGGTTTCTTTGACGATGGAGATAAAGTACTTGAACCTCAAGAACTTGCACCGAGTTATTGGGTATGGAACATCCGTACTGCAAAGACACTCTTCAAATCACTCAAAGCCTCAATTGGATGTAACAATATATTTGATTTCAAAATTCCAACATTTTACACGTTTGTTGGCCGTTCATTTTATGGCGGCTTGTCTTTGGCATATTAACCATACGGTAGGGACTTCCAAAGAACCTTACCGAGAATTGGGCAAATCACTAATTGCTAATTATCGAAACCTTGGCAGAATACTGTATGGTATTCTGCACTAAAAACAAAAGGAGTTATCTGATGAAAAGGTTCATGTGCTTACATAACGTCATAGTGACCCACTACCTAAAGGCAGGGGCTTGTGCTTCGTAGCAGTTAGCGTTTCCGAAGAAGCGTCTTACATCTG
>JAGWBU010000089.1 GCA_021295735.1 Candidatus Poribacteria bacterium
AATTGACAGTTATGGAGCGGTTAGGAAACCGCACCTACCGTCCGGAAAATGCGATAAATCCCGTTAATTTGGTATAAGCCCGATTTTGTGAGGTTCAAAACAAGTTTTATCGGGGTTTTCAACCCGCAGCATGCCACGCGCGCATGCTGCGTTGATTCACTCCCACAAGAAAATCAGGCACTAAATTGATACCTATGGTACGCTTTGTAAACGGCCTACCGGATAAAAAAACAAGGCAATGGCACCGCCACTGCGTTAGCAGCCACAGCCTCAGCCACCCGATTTCCGCACCGGTTCTCTGGTTTCTGGCTCAGGGGGTGCCTCCGTGCTATCTGGGTCTCCGTAGCAGAGCGCAAAGCCACCCTTGCCAAACCATGAACCCAATGACAATCTGTAATTATCAAGATTGCCGTGTGCCAAAAAATCTCCACGTAATTTGTGATCATGTCGCGCAAAGAAATAGTGGCGATCGCCGCTCCAGTGCAGTTCACCGTTCATTGAAATACGATAGGAGGTATTCGGTATCGGTTCCATATCCTCGGGCTTGACATACTCAAGTGGTATCTTAAGGGCAGCGATAAAATCCTCAATTGAACCACCCGCTTCGACGTAAGCCACTATGTCGTTCCAGTCAGCGAGCCGAACGCCTTCACCCAATTGCACCTTACACTCAGCTTTGAGATCTTCTGTCTCGTCCAAATTGTGAGTAATGACGTGGAACTGTTGGTAACTCGCTGCAATTTTTTGTTTTTGCATAGGTGAAACTCCTTTTATAGATTGTTGTTTGGTTGGCATCCTACTTTTCGCAAGACAACCGTAATAGGATGCCATTTTCAATAAAATAGTAATGATTCACATATACACATTTTCGGATGCACTTTTGAAGAAAACGTGAAGCAATTAGTCTAAAGAAATGCCGCTCTATAAGCTAAGTAAAAAAGTAAATTTACTCAATATTGTCCATTCGTCGGTGTGGAAACCATCCGATGTCCGCCAAATTTGATTATAGACGAGATAAAAATCGCTGCCGGGACGATAGATGTAATTGAGCAAAAAATTTGTGCTTGCTCGTTCTTCACTATGGTTCCATTGAGTGAACATTTTTGTAAAGATGCGGGTGTTGAAAGCGTAACTAACCCGTCCACCTATGACGGTTGTCGTCAAACGTTCTATCTCAGGCAAATAAATAAAATTTCGATTAAATCGTGTATCAATAGCAAGTTGATGCGTTACGCGCCATTGGCTGTCTACATAAATACCCAACTTATCTCCTTGAAAGAAATCCCCGTAATTTCCCCCTCCATACACTGAAAACGGACGGCTGGAATCAGAGTAAAAACTAAGTGAAAACTCATTCATTTCGTAATCGCCAGCCAGTATTTCAGCATCATCAATACTAAACGATTCATCAACTCGGTCAAAATACCTTTGAAAATCAATATTGATACCGTCACCTGCAGGAAAGGATATATCTCCGCCAAAATACGCTTCCCATCCAATTAGCCTATTGTCGTGATCCAGTAGATAATTACCTGAAACACTTGCTCCAAGGTCCCGTATCAGGTATCGGTTGATTTGCGAGTTAACTCCAGTATTCATTCTGAATGACCGTATATCTCTGCGATACATGTATCCCATTTCACTCGTAAAATCAGGACCGATGTCAAGATAAGAAGCATCAAAACGGAAATGTTTGTTGCGCCAATTGTTTGAAAAATACCATGCATAATCGCGTTCGTCAGAATGTGGCGACCAACTGCCAACGGTCATTGCACGCATTCGCCACTGGTCGTGCGGTCTTAGAAATAAATCTATACCACCGTTGCGATGATAACTACCGCCGAAATCGCTCTGCCGATTGGTGAGAATAAAGCCAACGTTCGAATCACTGAGAATATCGCGTTGCATTCTTAACACAGAGAAGTTTGTCATAGGAGTTTGCTCGGAAGCGGCGGTTGTCATGTTGAGTGCTCCAACGCTATAAGCCCCAACTTTCCCTGTCAGTTTACCACCGCCAAGAAGTCGAACTTCTTTATCATCATCCACAATTCCGATGCGGCGACTGTAAAAAACAGCCAACGGCGGCGGACCCCAGCCTCCGACGCCAGCACCAAACGAGAAAAGCCCACTGCCTTCAAGGAAAAAATCGCGCCGCTCAGGAAAATAGAGACTGAATCGATTGAGATTAACCTGTTCCTGGTCTGCTTCAACCTGTGCGAAATCGGTATTCATCGTCAAGTCTAATGTTAGGTTTGAGGTGACACCGTATTTCATGTCCAATCCGATATCGCGTTCGGTATTGCGCTGCCAATCTGCATCATCAAGATGCTCCGCTAACCCGCCAATTAGATACGGTTTGACATTAAAATATGATGGGGATGAAATACCTTGTAGTCCAGTCAGTTTGCCTTGATATATCGGGTTATAAGTGCCTGGCCAACTCTGGCTTTTGGGTACTTGGACCCATTGCGATGTCTCGTTTGTGCGCGGAATATTGCGTCCAAAATTTACACCCCACACCATCGAATCTTTTTTCTTAAAACGCAGTTGGTTAAAGGGAATCGCTATCTCTACTGTCCATCCTTTTTCGTGCTGTCGTCCAGCACATTCCCAAATACAGTCCCAGCTCCCGTTGAGGTTCTCGCCACCATCAGTGACAGCGGTGTCTGACTGTGCTCCCAGAGGGTTTATCCGAAAGAAGAAGCACTGTCTTTTATCACCATAAGTGTCAAGCATAATGTAAATGTTATCATTTTGCCAAAGCATTCCGTCGCGTCGCATTTCGTTTGCTACGATCTTTTCGGGTTGTGAGTCGTAACACTTAAACCCAATATAAAGTTTCTCGGTATCATACAACAAACGGACCTCTGTGCGTTCAGAGAGCGGTTGTCCTTCATCGGGATATTGTTGCGTGAAATCGTCAATAACTTGTGCTCGCGACCAATCTTCCTCGTTGAGGTATCCATCAATCTTGATTGTCTCTTGCGTTCTTAACGCCTTAATTTCTTTTATCGCAAAGGCGTTAAAGTTCATCACAGAGAGCATAGTAAGTATAAAAAGAAAGGTCCTGTAAGGCATTTTTTTGTCTCTATTTCGATTGGATACCAGAATTGCTGTAAGTGTGTCTATTTAGTATATAACGCAATCTAACAGTAGGGTGTTTAATCTATTTTTCAAGTATATTTGCTTCTCCTTTGGTCCCGTGACACTTTACACAGTCTTAAATCTGCTGTATAATTGAGGTAAGATCTAATAGGATTAAGGTATTTACTTATGAAAATGAATAGAGATACTTTATTTGGTTTACTGTTAATCTTAGGGCTTTTATTCTCGCGTGTGGTGATTTCACGGCAGATAGTTGTCGAAGGACCGATCATACCTTCAGCAGACTTAGTTTACGATAAAATTAGAGCTTTTATAGTTTTAATTGAGAGTGAAGGAGAATCTGGTACGGGTTTCTTCGTTAGTCCAGATAAGATTGTAACGAGCATTCATGTTGTTGCACACGCTGGTCCAATTTTTGCAAAATCCCTTGATGAAGAGAGAAATTGGACAATAGAAGGTGTTGTTGCGTATGATATGAAGAACAAACTCGTCATTTTGAGGGTCACGGGTGAGGGAACGCCACTGCCTTTGGGGAACAGTGATACGGTTCAAATCGGTGAGTCTGTTTCTATTCAGGGCTATCCCGATGAAAAATTCAAAACTACGGAAGGGAGTATACAGACCATCCGAAAAAGTAATAAGTGGTTCAGGGTAAAAGCAACTGCCACTATAGAGAGCAACGGCAGTCTAATGCTTAACAGTAAGGGACAAGTCATTGGGATTATCGTGCCGTATGGTAATACTTACAGGTACGCTATTCCTTCAAGCACGCTTAAGGTATTACTTGACCAGTCTGTGCCAATAGAACCTTTGGCAGAGTGGCAGAAACGAAAACATGTTCGCGCTGAGACGTTCTACAGTTTAGGCGTAGGAAAACTTGCTGTCAAAGATTATGCGGGAGCGAAGGTTGACTTTGATAAAGCTATTGAACTAAATCCTAAGTATGTCCGCGCCTACTACGAGCTTGGTAGAACTCAGGCTTATCTTGGTGACTATGACAACGCTATAGCCTCCTGTACGCAAGTTCTCAAAATGGATCCAGATGAATCTGATGCTTACTACGTCCGTGGGAGTATAAAGGCTCGACTTGGGAACTATACTGATGCGATTGTTGACCTTGATAAAGCAATTGAACTTGATGCTCAGCACGCCAATGCTATAAGCAATCGAGGCGGTGTGAAATTCAAATTTGGCGAATCCGAAACGGCACGTGGGAAAACTAAGGTAGCACAACGTTTATATCAGGAGGCAATAGTCGATTGCGGTAAAGCCATCCAGATTGATCCAGAGCATGATGATGCCTATAATTTTCGCGGTTTAGCGAAGTTTGCTGTTGACGATCTTAAAGGATCAATACTTGATTTTAATAGAGTGATCCAGATTAATCCAAAACATGTTAATGCTCATAGCAATCGCGGTTGGGCAAAGTATATAAATGGCACATTAGAATCTGATCGTGGAAATGTAGAGAAAGCGCAAGAGTTATATAAGGAGGCAATTCAAGACTACACGCAAGCCATCAAAATTAATGCTAAGTATGTGCGTGCCTACAAGAATCGCATAGAGGCAAAATTAAAACTTGGTGAATTTAAAGTGTTTCAAAGAGATATAGCAGGAGCTCTTCAGTTGTATGAGGCGGCAATTGAAGACCATACGCAAGTGATACAGTTGACTCCATGGGATGTTGATGCATACAACTATCGAGCAGACACGAAGTTTACAATTGGTGAACTGGAGTCTACACGCAAGAATATCGAAAAAGCGCAAAACTTATATGAGGCGGCGATTGAAGACTATACGAAAGCTATTGAGATAGACCTTCAGAATCTCTTTGCTTATGGGAATCGTGCGAAAGCGAAATTTAGACTTGGTGAATCTAAAGCAGCGCAAGGCAATTTAGCAGAGACATTCCAATTATATGAGGCGGCGATTGAAGACCACACTCAAGTGATACAGTTTGATCCAAAGTATGTTGACGCCTACTATCTTCGGGCAGTAATAAGGTCAATACTTGGCGAACTGGAGTCTACACGCGGGAATATTGAGAAAGTCCAAAGTTTGTATGCGGCGGCGATTGAAGATTTGACGCAAGCCATTACCATTAACCCAAAATATCTCCAGGCGTACGATTGGCGAGCGAAGACACAGGTGAAACTTGGACAATTTGAACATTCCCAAGGGAATGTGGAGAAAGCGTTAAGGTTACATGAAACAGCAATTGAAGACTGGACACAAACTATAAAGTTAGCACCTGAGTATGCTGATGCCTATATTAATCGTGGTATGGCAAAAGCTAGTTTTGGTAACTTGGAAGGTGCAAAAACTGACTTTGACAAAGCCATCCAGATTAACCCTGAAAACGCCCAATACTACTACATTCGCGCTCGTTTGAAAGAGGCAGTTGGACAAAAGGAAGCTGCGAAAGCAGATTTTGATAAGGCGAAGGAATTAGATCCGAATGTAGGCAAATGATTCTTTAAAATCATAAGACTAAATACACTACGCAGGTTGTCAGAGTATCTCTGTAATCCACTCACCATCATGGGCGGGATTATAGATTAACCCTTCTTTTATGTCAACCCAGAGGTCCAAGTGTTCTAATACTATATGCCCGACGAGGACAGGAGAGCCCTCAGGCAGATCGGTAATTTGCATCGTCCCTGTTCGTTCCAATATCGTAAATTGGACTTCCGAATAAAGGACGCGGTCAACGATGCCGGTAGCGGTACGTGCCCGCCTCGTTTCAATAGGGGCGAGACCAAGTTGCTCAATGAGCGGTGTTGGTAGGCAGAGTCCCGTTGCACCAGTGTCAACAAGGGCATCCGTGACCGTGAGTTGCCGCACATCTTCAGGTTCCATAACGCCTAACTTCACAGCAACCAAGTCGTATAGATTTTCGAGTTCAATTTCCGTAGTGTGTCTCATCTTTTTCAACCTCTGTGCATAATCTTAAAAGCATTACCCTACACGAAAAGCATAGAGTCTTGCACGGTTCAGGATGAAACGGAGACGCATCGGTTGCTGAGCATTCGCTAATGCAGCAGATTTCCATTGCACTGTATGATGTATTTTATCCTCTGTCAACGGAACGCAATCGTCAAGCGAAAATCCGGATTGAACCTGTCCATCAGCAGTCAACACCTCAACGCCAATCTGTCCCCTGCTTGCATCTGCATTAATTTCAAGTGCGCCGTTTGGTATCTGCAATGGGACGGTTTCAATGACACCACCCTCTGCATCAGCATCAAGAGAAACAAAACCATCTAACCGCCATTTGGCAAGTCCAATTGCCTTATGTCTATCCTTCATCACCGCACCGTGAGTATGCTCCGTCCCAGTATAATACCAGTGAATTTCATCGTCAGTGATGATAGGTTGTGTGGTAGTTCCCATAATCATACCAGTATCATAAGAACCGCTTTCACCACGTGGAATAATCGGCGTGCGATCTGAGTCAGGGTAATCCCAATTGAATCCGTCTCGGCTGCAGACCAATTGCGCATCAATCGGTCCGTCAACAGGAATTTCATGTTCCGCTGCACCCGGTCCTGTCACATATAACACGCCAGCAATACCGATATAGATATTATGATAGAGGAAACCTGACATGTTGTGGATTTCGGCACGATCCGCACCATACTTCTCTGCACCAACTTCATCATCATGATCAGTTGCACCGAACATCGGTTCAAGCGGTCTCCACGGACCTTCTAAGTGAGGGCTTTCGGTATATGCTATCATGCGTCGTGCATCTTTGTCGTTGCCACGTATCAGCGCATAAGCTCGGAATAGAGAGGTTTTGTTATCATAGATAACATTGAATGCGCCTTCGTTGTTTCGCTCTGCAACTGGTTCTAAATAGTCGGAGTCGTCCCAACGAATACCGTCCGGTGATGTAAGTAGGAATATATTACGATACCGTCGGCAAAATCCGATCATCTTATACCGCTTCTGCGGGTCAGCTTCATCGTCATCACGAAATACACAGGCACCGTGTAGGTCCCATACGATGTTATTGTTTGGATTTCCGTTGAATTCAAAAAGACCGAGATTCGGTTTCGTCCACGTCAATCCATCATCGCTTTCCGCATAACAGGTGAGGTCCCCGCGATCATTCTCCACAAACTTGCGTCCGTACGCATCGTGTGTTTTTCCTCTGTATGTTGACGGATTGCGATCTGGGCGCGGGACGTAGAGTCCTGGAATCTCGTTCGCTTCAAACCGCCAATGCGGACCCATGCGACACATATACCACATGCGATATTTGCCGTACGCTGCATCATACATCGTTGTGCCGTAGAGGTGCACACGTCTGGATTGATCTGGTCCCCCATGTTCCCAAGGATTCTCTGGATCAGGTTCAAGAACGGGAGTCTCATGCTTTACACATGGATGTAGCGTACGCTTCACACCTTGCTTAGAGGCGATTAAGGCATCATCAATAAATAGTTCCGTGCTATTGGCAAGTGTATGGACGTTGTTCAAATTCAGAATTTCCTTAAAGTAGATCGGCGCGCTTACAAGCAAGTCCCTACTTATTTTTAATGGAACCCCATGTTGTTGCAAGTTTACCACGTGCTTCCACATCAAGCGTATCCGCTTCCAAGTTATTAATTTCCTTTTCACTCAGCACAGCGTTATAGATTCTTGCATCTTCAACGCGCGCTACGACCCACCCATGAGCTGTCCCATTGATGAAGGCGCGTGGACCAAAAAGTGCCTCCACATCATCTTCTACCCAGGTTTTAATTGGTCCTTTCGTATAGTCACCAATCCTCTCTCCGTTACGGTATATCATTATCTTTGCGTTGCCGCCATCATCTTCATAAGAAATCGCCAATTGAATGAGTTTACCTGTTTCCTTTTCCGCAGACCCATGCGGTGCGTCCTGGGTGCGTCTAAAGTGACTGCTACCAGCCATCCAATGTTTCTCATGCTTCTCGGCGTAGACAATAGCGTCAAATGTGTCGCTACTACTTTTATTTACTGCAAGTGGTGCACCATGCCTAACATTAAGGTCGTCCAAATAGAGCCATGTTACTAAAGTCTTATCGGGACCAATGTCCGCACCTTTGTATCCAGTCGTTAATGCCCATTTATTATTACCGATGTGCAATTTGCCATCTTTGACTTCAGCACCTTTGAGTTCAATATCACTAAAATGACCTGTTAGGTCTTTCAATTCATCTCCTTTTTCAAAAGTCCAGTGTCCAATCAAATCTTCTTTTTTATCTCCCTGCCCAAACGCTGTTGGTAGCGAAAAACTGAGTAAAAGCAGAACAGAGAATACCCACACGAAAGTGTGTAACAAGCGTTTCATGGTTACTACCTCCATTATTAACTCGGGTTAAGATGTCCAACAATCGCTGAAATTAAAGTAAAGCATATCATACGCAATAAAATATGTCACGTTTATTCCGAAGCGAAAAAACTTGCAATTTCCAAAAAATTTTGGTAAAATTAATCAGAATTCCTTTCAATTTAGGAGGACATATACCAATGGACATTAGAATTGAGTACTGCACATCTTGAAACTATAAACCACGGGCAGCCAGTTTGGCAGAAGCCTTGAAAAACGAATATAGTGGTCAGGTTAAAGAAGTGAAACTCGTTGAAAGTAGTGGTGGTGCTTTTGAAGTATACTTAAATGATGAATTGCTCTACTCCAAGTTAGAGACACGACAATTTCCGACACCAGAACAGATCACTACAGCGATTGACAGAGTTTAACATATAGCAATGGGCATGGTAGTACTACCATGCCCATTTTGTTTTTAAATATCGCTAAAATCTATTACAATCACAGCTGTTTTGTCCACATCCTCTAACTATAGTGCCAACAAAACATCACGTTGCGTTTTGCTATCGTTCTTTACACAAAAAGCACCCACATCGGATTTTTACCAACCTCATAAGTTTCAATGCCATTGAGTAAACCACTCTCCCGATTGATACGGTAAGTAGCAAGTTTGCCGGATCCTTGCCCACCCGCAAATAAGAAGTTCCCTGTCTCGTCAATGTTGAATACACGTGGGGTCGGTTCTGTGAGTTGATGTCCTAAAGCAGTTAATTCTCCACTCTCTTCATCAAGTGAAAATATTGCGATACTGTCATGCCCGCGATTAGAAACATAAAGAAACTTACCGTGTGGATCGATGTGAATTTGGGCACAACTGTTATGTTCATCAAAATCCGCGGGAAGTGTTGAAAGTGTTTGGAACTCCCATAATAGACCAGGGGCATCGTGAACTGTATAGTTGGGAACACCTGACTTTGGGGTTGAGACCTCTGGATCACCTTTCTGAAGGTTGTAAGCAGATACGCTTGAACCTTGTTCATTTGAGAAATAGAAGATCGGTTTGTTCGGATGCTCACAGTAGTGGCGTGGTCCAACTTGTTCATCAGGATTAACATTCCCAAAAGCATTTTCAGTCAGCATGCCTGTATCCGGATCAAAGTGAAACTGATAGATAGCATTTGGGGGCACGGTGTGCGGGACAAAAGCAAAACGGTTTGATGCATCTGTCTCAATGTAGTGGGCATGCGGTGCCGTTTCGATGGTTTGGATCGATTCACCTTGGACAGTTTTATCATTGCCAATCGCATGCACCGTAACCTTACCAGCACCGTAATACGCGGAAAGCAGATATTTACCTGTTTTGTCTGTTGCAATGTAACATGTATCCGCATCAAGTTTAATTGTCCGCAAAAGCGTAAGCTGCTTACTATTTTCATCAATACGAAAAGTCGAAATTTCTCGACTGGAACGAAGTCCTGCATATAAATAGTTGCCGCAAGTTGAAAGCGTTAAAGGACCGGGTGAGCCGCTAACGTCAACATCTTCTTGAAACTCAATCGCCCCGTTAACGACATCAAAGGTATAAATGGCGATTCTGTTTTCTCCAGCAATAGAAAGATAAACGTGAGATTGCATATTTTTCCTCAATTATTAGTTTTAATTTAAGTGTTTACACATTTACGACAAACGGGTTTTCATTTTTTGCCTTTTTTAAGAGTAGATTCAATCATCGCATGAGTCTTCGGTTCACTACAGAGACTGAGGAATACCTCGTGTTCAAGGTCAAGCAGGACCTGTTCAGCGACATACTGTGGTGTTGAAAGCATGCCTCCACAGAACACATAAGCCAATTTCTCAGCGAGAGTCTGCTCATAATTGTTGATGGTGTTAGCTTGTCTCAATTCCTGAAACTGTTGTTTTAGGTGGTTAATCCCTTCTTCTCCTAACACATATACCTGCCGAGGTTGAGGTGATTGATAACCACTTTCCCAAAGTGAGAGGGCAAGTTGTTTAGCATCATTGAGATGGTTAGTTCTTTGATCAGAAATAACCGCAGTTTTGTGAAGATAACCCAGTTCTACTGCATCTGCAGCATTTTGCGAAACCTTCGCTTGACGAATAGTTTCAAATGTCGTTTGGACAGGCGTAAATAGCTGCTGAATTGATGATGATGTCTGTTGACCTTCTAAACAGCGAAAAGCCATCTCGGTAGTACCACCACCACCAGGGATCAGTCCAACGCGAAGTTCAACAAGTCCAAGTTTGCTGTTGGTGAAAGCTTGCACAGCATCTGCACCGAACGCGAGTTCGCATCCCCCACCGAGTGCCATGCCTACTGTCGCTGCCACGACAGGTTTTGTTGAAAGCCGTAAGCGAGTGCAAACTTTCTGTAGAATTCTCAGTGTTTTTGATATCGAATCCCAGTTTTTACTTTGAGCGCGCTCTGATAAAAGAATGAGGTTAAGTCCTACAGAAAAATTGTCCGCTTCCGTGCCAATAAGCATGCCAGAAAAATTTGCTTCTACCTCGTCCAGCGCGGAATTAAGGATTGCTAACGTGGTATCCTCTATAATGTTCAATTTGCCATGTAGCTCAAAATAGGTGATACCGTCACCTATGTCAAAGAGGCTTGCTTCTTCATTTGAAAAAATAGGTTTAGTATCTGCTGTTTTAGATATTGGCATTCTAAAATTACCTCAATAGTGAAACTCAATATGCTTGTGAATAAGCAATTACGCATCAAAATGGTAGACGATTTGGTAGAAAGAATCGCGTGCAAAGGTGAATATAAAAACCAGCGGTTCGGTTCCAGTGCAACGAACAGTATGTTTGGCATTAGGTGGAATGTAGACTGCTGAACCGGGACTAAGCGCTGCTTCACAATCGTCAATCTGCATGTGTCCGTTGCCGCTCAGGACGTAATACGTTTCTTCAGGCTCATGGTGATGAAGCAGCAGTGACGCACCGGGTGGGACCTCTGCTATACCCGTGACAAGTCCACTGCTCGGACCGCGTTCACCTGTAATAAGTAGTTTCCAACGAATCGGACTTTTGGCAGCGATGTCCGGTCATCCCAACTTTCCCATTCAAGTTCCGATTGATTGATAAAAATCGGTTTTTGGGCATTCATAAGTGTTCCGCTGTGCGGACTTAGCATTCCGAATCGGAAATTCAGGCAACCCACAACGACAATCAATACTGATTTGGAGCTGCTGTTTTTGGCAATTGATAATCTCAGATTACTATGCTATTATAACTCAAGTTGCTACCTACAAGATAATTGACATAAAAAACACCTTTTTAATCGGATAGTTCACTATTAGCATAGGCATTCATACCGTTGATAGCACTTTCAGTTTGCGCCCTTATGACACAAACTAAATGAAGATTATTTTTTTAATTCGGTAATTTTGCATTATGCATATTCGGAACATTTTAAGCGCTCTTCAGTCCCGCTGAATGCCATAAAGGCATTCATAGCGTTGATTTTGTAGGGACGATATGTTTATAGCAGCGCGGACGACCTCATCCTCTTAGTCCCGTAGGGACGATATGTTTGGCAGCACATAGACAATAAATATGCCGTTCCTACGGAACTCAAGCAAGGTAGGTTATCACATTTCTATAAACATATCGTCCCTACGGGACTGAAATTACCGAATTTATTTTTTAACCTTCATAAAGTTTATGCTACATAGGTAGCAACTTAGGTTATTATACTAAAAAAGGAGTAATATGACAATTCAAAAATTTCAACAGCAGATTGAGACTATCTATTACGCACGAGATGCCGAGCGTGGAGTACCATTAACCTTCACATGGTTCGTTGAAGAGGTAGGGGAATTAGCAAAAGAGATTCGCAAACAACCACAGGATGTGGAACGATTACGTGAGGAATTTGCCGATGTCTTGGCTTGGCTATCCACTTTAGCAAGTCTTCTTGGTATTTCTCTTGAGGATGCGGCACAAATTTATGCAGAGGGGTGTCCGAAGTGCAACGCTATACCCTGTGATTGTTGACCTACACCAGACTACATAATTGGGTTTTATTCAGGAAGTGGGCAGATTCCCTCAAATTCTAATAGTTTAGCACTCCCCGTCAAACCCCCTGCCTTTAGGTAGGGGATGTCCACGGCGAAAGTTTTGATTTAAAATATACTT
>JAGWBU010000215.1:0-350 GCA_021295735.1 Candidatus Poribacteria bacterium
TCGGACTCACGATAGCAATCCCGGCGCTCATAGCCTACAAGTACACAGACGGAAAATTCAAGGAGCTAATCTCCGAGCTTGAGGACGAAGGCAAGAAAATACTGGAAGTTTTTTCCACAAAGGCATCCCTATGAAATTCTCGCAAAGAAAATCAGGCAGCAGGTCCGGCATAGACATGGCTCCCATCGTGGACGTGATTTTCAACCTCCTTATTTTCTTTGCCCTTACACTCAATTTCGCCATATCAAGCGGCATAAAAGTCAATCTCCCCAAAGCAACTGGCGAAATCGTTGAAATAAAAGACGTGAACATACACATTGCCAAAGACGGAAAAGTTTACTTCAACGACG
>JAGWBU010000215.1:555-3012 GCA_021295735.1 Candidatus Poribacteria bacterium
TTGAACTCTATACAAGGCGCTTTAACCTCGCTAAACGACCTCATAACAAGGTTTTTCGTTCTCTGGATAATCCTGTTCTCATCTGCCGCGTTCTTTTTCCCCCACGCTTTTGAGGATCTCGGATTCCTCATAGTACCCCTGCTCGCGGTGATAATGTTCGCGATGGGAATAACACTCAGGGTCGATGACTTCAAAAGGGTTTTCTTAAGACCGCTTGAGATTCTCGCGGGTGTTTGCGCTCAGTACATCGTGATGCCTCTTCTGGGTCTCTTCCTCGCCCTTGCGTTCGGAATAAACCCTCTGATCGCAGTCGGAATCGTTTTAGTAGGTTCGTGTCCGGGGGGAACAGCGTCAAACGTGATCACCTATCTGGCAAGAGGGGACCTTGCGCTTTCTGTAACGCTTACCTCGGTCTCGACGCTTCTATGCCCGTTTCTACTGCCTGGGCTAATGTACATTTACGCGGGAAAATGGATAGACATTCCTGTCGCAGACCTTTTTATCTCCGCACTTCAGATAGTGCTGCTGCCTGTACTTTTGGGATTGGCCTTAAGGAGGCTGCTCGGGAAAAAATCAGAGGCCGTACTGCCCTTTTTACCCTCCGTGTCGGCTCTGGTGATAGCGCTTGTCGTAGGAATAGTCGTATCTCTAAACACAGAATCCATAAAAACCGTCGGCGCAGTGGTTTTCCTCGTAGTCATCATTCATAACACCTTAGGCCTTATCTGCGGTTATCTTATAGCAAAGGCACTGGGCTTTGGAGAAAGCAGCTGCAGGGCAATATCCGTAGAGGTAGGAACTTTCTCAGCTGCATTTCGGCTATCTCACCGCACTTCCCGCCGCGCTTTTCAGCATCTGGCATAATATCTCGGGCGGAGCAATAGCCTCGCTGTGGAGAAACAGGAGCGTTCGTGAACAAACCTGAGAAAAAAGAAAGGCTTCCTATAAAGGGCTATCTCTTTTTGATAGCCACCGCCTTTTTCACGGCGCTTTCCTACGCCATAGGAAAAGCGCTTGAGCGAAGCGACCTTCACCCTGAGACCACCACTTTCTTCTGGTTCTTCGGAGCTTTTATAGTCGCCCTGATTCTGTTTCCCTTCCTTCGTGCGCAGAGGAAAGAACTTAAAAGAATCCGCCAGTACCGTGCCATTTTCATCTGGAGTTCCGTTATAACCTCGGCCGGAGCCGCCTTGTGGATGGTGGCACTCTGGACAATCGGACCAGCTCTTACCTCGTTCCTGATGAAAGCCCAGACGCTTTTTGCTCTGCTACTCGGCATACTCTTTCTTGGGGAAAGGCTCAACAAGGGAGAAAGCATAGGAATAGCGATGACGGTGGCAGGTGGATCGGTGGTCGCCTACCAGAGAGAAGATTATCTCATTTTCGGAACAGCAATGGCTCTCGGAGCCGCGTTTCTGTATTCCTTTCTCTCCTTCATGGTAAAAAAGATAGCGCAGGATCTCAACATGCTCACAGTGGCAACGCTCAGAACCCTGGGGGTTTCCATAGTTCTTTTTCTTTACCTTATAGCCACCGGGACCTTCGAGCCCCCCAGTCTAAATCAGGCACTTATAATGGCGTGCGGGGGAGCGTGCGGAGCGTACATAGCCAAAGGAAGTCAGTTTCACGCCATAAAGCTGCTTGATATCTCAAGAACAACGGCCGTTATGCCAATGGAATCGATTTTCGTGCTGATTTTCGCGCACGTTTTCTTTGACGACCTGCCGTCGGTCACGAAGCTTCTGGGGGGAGCTTCCATAATCGCCGGAGTTGTTTTCCTGGTGCTTTTCCGGGGACAGAAAAACGATATTCTCGGCAAGTGAACCCTACCGGAAATCCGAGAAGTCCGTTCGGAGTTCTCTCCTCATCCGATGTCTTTGTTCTGCAAGCTCAACCAGCATCTCGAGCATTTCTCCGACGGGAATCCCGCTTGCCTCCCACAGTTTCGGGTACATGCTTATGGGCGTGAAGCCCGGGATCGTGTTTATCTCGCTAACAAACACCTGCTCCGTGTCGGCATCAACTAGGAAATCCACCCTTGCCATACCAGTGCAGCAAAGAGCGGAATAGGAAGCAATAGCTAGGGCTTTGATTTCATCCTGAATCTCTTGATCAAGGTCACAGGGGATGCACAATTCAGTGGATTCGTCGCGGTACTTTTTTTCGTAATCATAAAAACCTCCTTGCACGCCTTTGGATCCTGATTTCCCATTACGCTTACCTCGACTTCCCTTAGATTCAATACAGCCCGCTCAATAATCACCCTTTCAGAAAAACCAAGCGAAGCCTCCACGGCGTCGGAGACTGCCCTAGGAGAATCCACCTTTGAAACTCCTACGCTTGAACCAAGGCTTGAAGATTTTACGAAGCAGGGGAAGCCTATTTCGTCTTTTACGCGGGAGAGAATTGCTTCTTTGTCACTTTCCCATCCAGTTTTTGAGAAACCGAAAAAGGGAA
>JAGWBU010000215.1:3194-5341 GCA_021295735.1 Candidatus Poribacteria bacterium
AGCAAAACGACCGGGAGGAGAACCTTGGAGCATGGGTACGATTTCGGAATCGGGAATCAGGGCGGGAGGTTCCCCCTCAGACCAGTTCTCAATAACGGATCTCTGCCAGCAACCCTCTTTGGAAATGAAAATCGGCAACAGAGCGAATTTTGAAGGATCGAGATTACTGATGACAAATTTTGATGAAACTAGCGACACCTCATGCTCAACCGAAATACCGCCGAAAAGGACCGCAATGGTTTTTTTGCTCAACTCACGACTCCAGGTGTGTTCAAGGGCGAAGTTTTATCAAAAACTTGGGAAAACAAAAAGCTGAAAAGTTTCATTCTTATGAATTTTCCCACAACATACTTTGATTATTAGAACTATGTTGTTATAATTACTATACAAATAACTAACGGAAAAATAAACCGGAAGGCTCTATTCGGGGATTGCCGTCCCCGCCATTGATTCAAAGTTGCGAATATACATGGATAAATTTACTTCAGACAGAACCAATTCTAGCTTAATTCTTACACTCTGCGCGATTTTCACCGTTTTTCTGCCGTGGGCTTCCGCTACCGCACTCAGCAAGGATTTGCTGGGACCAACCCCGGTTTCACAAGAAGAACAGAACCAGCTCGTCGAGTCAGTGCAGAAAACCAAAGGAGCAGAACCGGCACGGCAGACCAAAGAGCCCGAAGAAATCGAAAAAATTGGGAAAAAAGACTCCGATACCAAAACCCGATTATCTTCTGAATCTGCTAAGCAAATCCCCCAGATTCCCCAGATAGAGCTTGGCCCTCAAGAAACCTCGGCAGTCGGACGTACGAACCCCCAACAAAGTTACGAGGACATAAAATTCGAGGTGAAGAGAAACCCAAGAGTTGAACATTACATCCGCCGGTTCTCATCGGGAAAAGGAAAGAGAAACTTCGCCGAGATTCTCAAAAGGTCCGGCATATTTCTCCCGGAAATCAGGGAAATCCTCCGCTCCGAGGGAATTCCCCCAGAAATTGCGTACCTCCCTATAATAGAAAGCGGGTTTAAGCCCAGGGCCGTTTCAAGAAAAAACGCCGTCGGGCTCTGGCAATTCATAAGACCGACCGGCCTTAAGTACGGACTCAAAATAAACTACTGGGTAGACGAGAGAATGGACGTAGATAAATCAACCCTGGCGGCGGCCAGATATCTCAAGAAGATGCATGAGGAATTCGGTTCATGGGAACTTGCCCTCGCAGGCTACAACTGCGGGGAGAAAAGGGTATCGAGGGCCATCAGGAAAACGGGTTCGACCGATTTCTGGACACTCTCAAGAAAGCTTCCCAGGGAAACAAGAAACTACCTGCCGAAATTCAACGCCGCTTTGATAATAGCCAAGAACCCCGAGAAATACGGCTTCAGGGTAACAAAACTGGAGAAGGATTATCAAGCCGTGAGCGTTCCGCCCAGAAAAAGTCTTGCGGAAATCGCCAATCTGCTTGACATGGGATACAAGGAAATTTCCAAGTACAACCCCTCGCTTGTCGGGTTTTCCACTCCCCCGGGAGGAAACTATGAGCTTAAGGTCCCCAAGGACTACGCGGAGAAGCTCATTTCAGTTCAAGACCAGGTAATTGCCCTTAAGGACGTTGAAATTCCTTTCAGGACAAGGTCCATAAGATACACGGTGAGACAGGATGACAGCTTATGGAAAATAGCCAGAAAATTCGGAACGTCCGTTGAGAAACTCAAGTACGCAAATAGTCTTTCCAATTCTATCATACGTCCCGGACAAAGGCTGAAGATCCCCTCGAGGGGAAATCTCGTATACGTAAAGCACAAAATTCGTCCCGGGGAAAACATTTACCTTCTGGCGAAAAGATACGGAACCTCAATCGACGCAATAAAAAGAGCTAACAATCTCAAGGGTTCGCTTATAATAGCGGGGAAGACCCTCTCAATTCCCCAGAGACTCTCCTCCACGTATAGGTCAAGTAACGTTCCGAAGAAAATGAGCCACAAGATAATCCCCGGCGATACTCTTAGTGAACTGGCACTTCGCTACAGGGTTTCGGTCTCCCAGATCAAGAGGTGGAACAACATGTCCTCAACCACGCTGATCGCCGGAAGAAATCTGGTCATCTACAAATAAGCCCTGGATGTTGACAGTACGGTCAATAAGGGAG
>JAGWBU010000215.1:5572-6591 GCA_021295735.1 Candidatus Poribacteria bacterium
CACACAAGAGACTATCTTGCCCGCGAATATGGACTCAAGCTGAGGCCGCTTCTTCTGTCGTTTAAAAATCCGGTCGAGAGAAGAGATTTTTTCGCGCTTAACAAGGATATAAAGGGACTCGGTTTCAAGGAAGCAAGCCATTTCCTAAGAAACGTCGGTTTCCGCAGCTACGCGATACTTGATAAACACATACTCCAGTGCCTTTTCGAACTCGGTATAACTGAATCCCCGCGGGCGCCACACTCAAGATCCAAATACATCGAGATTGAAAACAAGTTCAAGAGATTCTCCGAGAAAAACGGATTTGACTTTGATGAAATGGACCTGTTTCTCTGGAGTGAAAAAACAGGCGAAATACTGAAGTAATGACTCGGAAAATAGAGTTCTCCGCATGACTGAGAAGCAAAGACAAGAACTTCTGGATCTCTATGAGCTCAGAGGGGAAGAAATACGGAACCGGCTTCTGGAATTCAAGCAAGCTTTTCAGGAGGCCGACGACCTCCAGATATTCCATGAACTCTCATTCTGCATACTGAGTTCCGGTGTCGGTCCCCAAATAGCCGGTCAGATGGAGAAGAGGATGAACTGCTGGGCCGCATTGAACCAATTCACAAATATGCCGAAAATGCGTCGCGCTATATTGTTTTTACAAGAGAATATCTTAAAAAAGAACACGGGTTTCTTCTGAAATCGCTTGTCAGTTCCTTTGAAGACAGAGCGGAAAGAAGAGACTTTTTCGCGAAAAACCCCGGAATTAAAGGGCTTGGGTACATGCAGGCAAGCCATTTTCTGAGGAATCTGGGATTCTCCGGCTACGCGATTCTTGACCGAAACAACCTAGCATCCCTTTCCGAACTGGGGATCATAGGCGAGACGAAATATCCCCTGACGAAAAAAAGATACCTTGAAGCCGAAAGTCTTATGACGAAAGCCGCCCACCAACTGGGAATCAGTCTTGATGAATTTGACCTGCTCCTTTGGTCAAGGAAAAGAAAATATGTTCCGAGATAAGGTCACTC
>JAGWBU010000090.1 GCA_021295735.1 Candidatus Poribacteria bacterium
AAAAAATGGAGCGTGGGACAGATATTGGAATGAACTCAAACAGGCAGCATGAACTTATAACCAAAACTTTACACACCCCAAGAAGTTATTTTCCTTTACTATATGCAACAATTATGATAGAATATAAGAGATTTCAGCATTCTGGATGTAAATTTACGAAGTGGCACCATTTCCATAAGTTTTCATAGTTATGCGCACATTTAGAAGCACCATTGAGAGAATTTCAGATTGGCATCCACGCTTGTTTCTTGAGTTACATATTGTTGCTTGTTCATCAGTGATGCGTTTATATTTGCAGCCACCTGCGGTGTTTGAAGTCACATGTGAAAATATCGTTTCAGACTGGCTCGGTGAAGAGGTGCAGTTTAAACTTGAGGTGTCCTGGTCGGAAGAGACAGAGGAAAAGGCTGAACGTTTGCGAGCAACTATACAAACGAAACCGATAGTAGAAATGGCCGCGTCGTCCTTGGCGTTTATTCTAACCCCTAATATTGTTAATCTTGGAAATTAGATGTGACGAATTATGGAGAGCGTGCTGACTATCGTTCATTAGACATGCAAAGCGTTCTGGAAATCAGCGGCACAGAAACACTATCTGCACTAATGCGACGACATCAACAGAAAGTTGAACAAGCATTGAAAAATCCTTTTGGGTTTGACGCTTATATTGTCGTTTGTGCATTTTCGGAGAGTGGTCATCGTATTCGTTTTTCTTTTCATCAGTTGGAGGAGTTATCACATGTCAAACTTGAAGACTAAACCTTATACGAAGGCACTCAAAGAGATGATGAGCCAAAAGTCACAAATTCTCACCAAAGCACAAGCATTGTCAGATATTGGCATATCGGAAACAGCAAAATCGCTACGGTTATCTGTTGCCAACTATGAGGAACACATTGCCCCTATGCTGGATGTCCTTAGTCGAGAATTAGAAGCTGCGGCACATCGCATTAGTGCAGCGTCTTGTTACGAGAAAGCAGGGGATTTAAGGCGGGCTGTGAATCTTTACCGTGCAGCCCTTTCGGGACCGTTGCTTGACGATACGCGGCAAGAGGTTGAAAATATGCTGAGTACTTGCCTTGTGGCTTTAAGCCATTAGTTAACGAAAACATTGCGATCAGGACAACTTCAACCCTAAAAATCTTATACCCCTATTGATACCATAATTCTATATATCCTAACATCTCCCAAAATTTGACAATTCGCCTATTTTATGTTATAATAATTGTTTGAGAAACCCGAATTTGATTGGAGAAACATCTTGCCGACTCCTGAGAGTCAATGCCCAATTACCACGGATAAAAAGATTAGCATAGCACCTTCAGTGATGTGTGCTGATCTCTGTAATTTGGAGACAGATATTCGGGAATTGGAAAAATCAGGAATCAACCTGCTGCATTTCGACTTGATGGACGCACACTTTGTGCCAAACATGCCGATTGGGTTGGCACTCATTGAACAATTACGGCAAAAAACAGATTGCGCTTTTGATATTCACCTAATGGTGCAAAATAACGACTTTTTTGTGGAAGCAGTCGCAAACATCGGTGTTCAACAAGTCGCTGTGCACGCTGAATCTGCTATACATCTGGATAGAACTTTATCGGTAATTCAAGGACATGGTATAAAAGCGGGCGTCGCTTTGAACCCAGCGACCCCGCTTTCTGCGATAGCGTACGTTATTGATCGGCTTGATTTCGTGCTGATTATGACTGTGAATCCGGGATTCGCAGGACAGAAATTAGTGCCAGCAACCCTACAAAAAATTTCGGATTGCCAAGCTTTTTTGAATGAACGCAGTGTGAACCTTCCGATTGAAGTTGATGGGAATGTCAGTTTTGAAAATATCCCTAAAATGGTAGCTGCAGGAGCGGATATTTTGGTCGGTGGAAGCAGCAGCGTTTTTCACAAATCAGGTTCTCGCGCAGAAAATATCCAGCAGATTCATCAGGTTATTTCGGTTGGACTCGCAAAAAGAGGAGTGTGATGCATAACGGTTTGATGGAGGCACTTGTGCTACACGGCGTTGGGGATTTACGCCTGTCACAGATGCCGATCCCAAACGTCTCTGAAGGACAAGTCCGCGTCCGAATCGGTTTTTGTGGTGTGTGCGGTTCCGACATTCCAAGGATTTTTTCTAAAGGCACTTACAGTTTTCCCACAGTCTGTGGACACGAATTTGCTGGAACTATAGACCTATGCGGTCCCGACGTTGACGGGTTTGAACAGGGAGACAGTGTCGTTGTTTTTCCACTAATTTGGTGTGGTAAGTGCGATGCATGTGAGAACGGTAAATATGTGCAATGCAGCGCCTACGACTATCTCGGTTCACGAAGTGACGGGGCTTTTGCTGAATATGTTGTCGCACCGAAAGAAAACCTCATCCGTGTACCGAACGGTGTGACTTTGCAAGAGGCAGCTCTGACAGAGCCTGCCGCGGTGGCACTTCACGCACTAAGGAGAGTTCAAGATTCGCTTGTCGGCAAAACAGTTGCAATTTTCGGGGCAGGCCCTATTGGTCTAATCGTAGCACAGTGGGCAAGAATAATAGGCGCAATGCAGGTGCTTTTATTTGATATTTTCACTGAAAAACTTAAATTGGCACAACGTCTCGGTTTTGAAAGTGTCTTTAACAGTACAATTGAAGACCCCATTGACGTAGTCAACGCGCAGACTAAAGCAAAAGGAGCGCACGTCTGTATTGAAGCAGCAGGGGTGCCACAAACCTATCTCTATGCATTTGGGAGTGTTCAACGTGGTGGCAGTGTTGTTTTACTTGGGAATCCTGTAGCAGATGTAACTCTTCCTGCATCGCTTATTTCACAACTGATGCGGCGCGAGGTGAGTCTATTAGGAACATGGAATTCCGATTACAGTGTGTCTGGTAACGACGACGATTGGCGCACAGTATTACAAGCGATAGCTTCTGGAAAGTTAGACCTCTCACCGCTGATTACACACAAGGTTCCGTTAACAGATAGCACAAAAACACTACACATGATGAAGGACAAAAGCGAATTTTACGCCAAAGTACTTATTCATCCATCGTAACTTACGTTAGGTTTTAAGACCTGCAGGCAACAAGGAAAAATATGAAAGCGGCTATACTTGAAAGCCTTGAAAATTTAAATGTTCAGGATGTTCCAGAACCAGAAATTGATAATGACTCCGCACTGATGCGTATTGAATCCGTCAGTATATGCGGTTCTGATGTCCGCATCTTCCATCACGGCAACCCTCGTGTCAAACCCCCAACGATTATCGGTCACGAAAATTCAGGTGTGATAGTCAAAGTCGGTAAAAACGTGACTCGTGTAAAAGAAGGTGATCGCGTCTCCATCGGTGCGGATGTGCCGTGTGGACAATGTCATTGGTGTCGCAACGGACTTGGAAACAACTGTGATATTAATTACGCTATCGGCTACCAAATTCCCGGTGCATTTGCGCAGTATATGAAACTTCCCCGTCTTGTTTTGGAAGAAGGACCGGTTACCACATTTGACACTACCCTCAGTTTTGATGAAGCTGCCCTCGCTGAACCCCTCGCCTGTGCTATCAATGGACTTGAATTAGTAAATATGTCTCTCGGTAAGAGTGTTGTCATTATCGGTTTGGGACCGATCGGATGTATGATGATTGACCTCGCCCGCGTTATGGGTGCGACGAAAGTTATCGGGGTTCAACGAAGCAAACTGCGGATGGAGATAGCAAAGTTTTACGAAGCGGATACCTATATCGCCTCTGAAGAGGAAGATGTGGTAGAACGCTGCCAAGAAGAAACGGACGGAGAAGGACCAGATATCGTTATTACAACCTGTGCTTCTGTTGAGGCGCATGAACAAGGTGTTGAAATGGTTGCACACCGCGGCTATGTCAATCTGTTCGGTGGATTGCCAAAGACAATGCGTCCGATGAGTGTTCTCTCCAATACGATCCACTATAAAGAATGTTTCGTTACCGGTTCCCACGGATGTGTGCCTCGCCATCATGAATTGGCGGTTCGTCTCCTTGAAAAGGGTTTAGTCCGTGTCCAACCGCTTATCACGCACCATTTTCCACTTGTTGAAATTGACAAAGCCTTTGAGGCTATGGAATCCCGAAAGGGTATGAAGATTATGATTCATCCACATGCTACATCTCTGTAAGACGAGAAAGCACAAGAGTTAAAAGTAAATACGTATGAGCGATTTTTCCAAATTTATTCGAGAGATACCGAATTTTCCAAAACAGGGTGTAGCATATAAAGATATTACGCCGCTTTTAGGAAATGGATTAGCCTTTAATGCCGCAATCGACGTATTCGCGAACCGTTTTAAATCTGAGGTAATTGACGTAATTGTGGGAATTGATGCGCGAGGTTTCATTCTGGCTGCAGCGCTTGCACATCGCCTCGGTATCGGTTTTGTTCCCATCCGTAAAAGTGGGAAATTACCTTTTGATTGCTATGAAGTGACCTACGACCTTGAATATGGTACTGATACGCTTGCTATTCATCAAGATGCTTTCTCAAGAGGGTGTCGTGTGCTTATATGCGATGATGTTTTAGCGACTGGGGGAACTCTTTCTGCCTCAATTGAACTCGTCGAAAAACTTGGCGGGGATGTAATAGGTATTGCTCTCTTATTAGAACTCACGGAATTCAAGGGACGAAAAAAAGTAGCGGATCAACCGATCTTTTCTCTCGTTGAATTTTAGCCAATACTTTGTTATATTTTAAATAGATAGATCAACAATTGGGCCTTGAACGAGGTTCTAACGGTAAACGCGCCTGTAGCTCAGGGGATAGAGCAGGGGCTTCCTAAGCCTCGTGTCGGGGGTTCGATTCCTCCCAGGCGCACCTATAAATATTCTTAGATAGATGTACAGGATGGTAGGCTTACAAACACATATTTGAGTACTACTTCGTTCGGATGCGGACGATTGACTGAAGAATTGTGGATGAAAGGTGAACCGCGTTTGGAGAGTGAATCCTTTATTCTCATAGTTCAGCATTCATTTGGTTTTTCTGAACATAACAGACATACATTAAGATTTTTCTTATCTCGCTAATTCTGCCATCCATAAATATAGTTTTAGAAAATAGGAGCATTTGATGTACAGATTTAATATCTGGAAAATTGTTTTAATCGTTGGTATTTTGCTGTTATCGGTTTTATACCTTATTCCTACACCAGATCGTTTTTATCTTCCGTTGTATGGAAATCTGCCGTTATGGATGCAAGAAGACCTCCCGCCTTTTGAAGTCAGCGAGGAAAATGCTTTAAAGGTGAACTTAGCGGACGTAGAATATCCTGAAGGTAAAAATTTTCAAGAGACAGTTACTGAACTCCAAGATGTCTTTAAAGTCCATTTAGAGAAACTTGGATTTAAAGAAACGGTTGACTATCAGTTTGACACCACTGAAACAAAAGAATTTTTCGTCAGACTAATCTCTGACGAAGCGAAAGAAAATCCTGCTGCAACCTTAGAGAATTTACACCTACACGGTAGTCTCCCAACTACGTTACGGAGAATAATACCCGACAACCGATTAAAGCTGGGTTTGGATTTGAAAGGTGGTGTTCACCTTGTTTTGGAAGTGGATCTGGAAAAGTCTAAAAGAGAGTTGTTAAAAGCACATTCATTTTCTATTCCTGAGACGCTTAAAGCTGAGCAAGTATTGTGCCGACAAGCGGAACAGGTCAATGGTGAAGATGCGCTAAACGTGCTTGTTGAAATCCCTTCTCGATTCAGATCCGATCCAAAAGAAAAAAAGACGTATCTGGAAAAAGCTGTTGATCTCTTAAACGATATAGATTTTTTTGAGAACGCAGAAGTTATCACGGAGAAAGATACGCAATCCACTTATCAACTACGCTTGGATGACAAGGGAATGCAAGAATATAGCGACCAAGCAATTGAACAAGTATTGATAGTTTTGCGAAACCGAGTAGATGCTTTTGGAGTTGCTGAACCTTCTATCCGTCAGGAAGCAAATCGCCCACGAATTATCATTGAATTGCCCGGCGCCAAGGATTCATCAAAACCGCTCCGTATTGTGCAGACAATGGGTCGCTTAGAATTTAAGATGGTGAAGAAATCCCCCGCAGGCGGCAACTTATGGTCCGGTTCAGCAGATACACCAATTCCAGATAACCTCCCCGAGGACAGTGAAATTCGTTATCATTATGAAACAGGGAATTGGTATGTTATAGAAAGCCCTGTCCTCTTAACAGGTCATAATATTGATGATGCAAGACCAGCAAGCGGAAGCACCACTTTTGACATCGTCGTCCTTATGGATTTTGATGGCGAAGGTACAAGGAAATTTGCCAAAATTACGGGTGACCATGTCGGAGAACATTTGGCGATACTGCTTGACGATACAGTGCAGTCTGCGCCAGTTATTGAAACCCAAATTTTTGGCAGTGCGTCAATTACAGGAAACTTTACTTTTGAGGAGGCAAATTATCTCTCAAATATCCTTAAGGCCGGTGCTTTTCCTGTAGGTGTTAAAGTAGGTGAAGAACGGGCTGTTGGTCCTACGCTTGGTCAAGAGTCTATTGACAATGGGGTTAAAGCTGCGATTATTGGACTATTGGCTGTCCTCATCTTCATGGTAATTTACTATCGATTCTCTGGGTTAATTGCTATTGTTGCACTCGTCTTTAATATGATAATTATTCTCGGTGCCTTGGCAGGTTTTGGCGCTGCATTAACACTCCCAGGTATTGCTGGACTTGTGCTTACTATCGGCATGGCTGTTGATGCAAATGTTCTTATCTTTGAACGAATTCGCGAAGAATTGCGAACAGGGAAAGCTGTCTGGTCAGCAATTACGAGCGGCTATCAACGGGCATTTATAACAATTTTGGATGCAAATCTCACAACATTTTTTACTGCACTCGTTCTATACCATTTCGGCACAGGCCCAATTAAAGGATTTGCAGTAACGCTCGGTATCGGTATTCTCGCGAGTATGTTCACCGCAATCGTTGTTACGCGCGAAATATACGGACTGGCAATCGGAAATAGGGACGTGGAGAAATTAAGCATCTAATTTATAGGAGTCTACTCCGCATCAAAAAGCATTACCTAATCTAACACATACCTAAGCGTATTTGAGTTGAAACCTGCTGATTTTCCCAGCAGGAAAAGCGAATATGGAAGGATATAAAATTGGAATTTCTGAAAGATACAAACTTTGATTTTATCAGTAAACACCGTACCGGGTTTTTGTTCTCTGCTCTGTTAATCAGTATCGGTATTATTTTTCTTGTTGTGCAGGGTGGCCCGAATTTTGGAATTGACTTCCGAGGGGGTGTCAGGGTTGAAGCGATATTCAATAGGGCAGTAACAGAAGCCGAGTTGAAAACCAAGTTGTCTGAAGTAGGCTACGCGGATGCCAAAATACAACTTGAGTCCGACGAAAATAAGGCTTACATTTCTATGGGGCATCGTCCCGAATTTCAACAACAGTCCATTAATATACCTATTATAGCTGACCCAGGAGATGCAACCGCAACAAGTCTTCAGGTGAGCAGTTCAACCGAAAAAGTACATCTGTTAAAATCCGGTGACACAGTCGATCTGATTGATGGTAATGAACAAAGGCGCAACGCGATTCTCTCCCGGGAACTTGTTAGTGAAGGCACAGCGATTCAGTTGACTTTGGCACAGGAATTCGGTGTAGATTTAACCGAAAACGCTACTATTCAAATACAAGCGAGCGTTGGAAGAATCCTCTCAGACGTCCTCATCGAAGGAGGGGACGGTTGGAAAGCTGACCCCGAAGGTGTAAATGTTACTGAAGTGGGGCCGAGTGTTGGACGCACCCTCAAGTGGTCTGCGCTCTGGTCTGTTTTGTCATCAATAGCAATTTTACTGATTTATATCTCTTGGCGGTTTGAGTTCCGTTTTGCTATAGGCGCTATTGCAGCACTTGTTCACGATGTACTTATTACCTTGGGGCTTTTTGCTATCCTATCAAAGGAAATTAATCTACCTACCGTCGCTGCATTCCTCACAATTATCGGGTATTCGCTTAACGACACAATCGTTGTATTTGACCGTATCCGAGAAAATGGCGTATCTTTGCGCGGCATCGACTACGTAGAGGTACTAAACCGAAGCATCAATCAATCACTGAGCCGAACCGTTATTACCTCTATAACAACTCTGTTTGTTGTTGTTGTTATCTTCGTGCTCTCCAATTCGGGTGAGGAAATTAATACATTCGCCTTAGCACTTATTGTTGGCGTATTAATAGGTACGTATTCTTCAGTCTTCGTCGCCAGTCCGATCCTGTATATATGGCAGCAAAGAGAGCAAAAAGCGAAAGCGTAATTTTATGAAAATATTGATTTTTAACTCCTACACAACGGGACAAAAACATAAACTTGATAACCCACTCAGTGCTGAAGATTGCGGTTCACCTGACCGTCTTAAATCGCGAATAAAAGAACTATGTGGTTTCAATGAAGAAGGTTGGCACAACAAAAGTAGAGACTATCGCTTACCCGCGGCTGAAATGTTTACCGGACCTTTGTTCGTTCAATTAAGGGAAGGCTTAAAACAGATTAGGGAACACGAACAATACGGCAAGACAACCATTGACCTATATTTCCCATGGTATCATTGCCGAGTTGACAGAAAAATGAGTCCAGTTAGTGAAAAAGATATTATTGTGCCTTTTGACACTGCCCCGCTTCACGAACTTGAGGTGTTAGAATTCGGAGAGAATGGCGTTCCCGAACAAACAGTAGATTTACTGGAAAGTTACGACCTCGTTTTTTCGTTATTGAGACCGGACGATATTGAATCACTACAACGCGTTTTTGAGGTAGAACGTGCGACAACACTAATTTTCCTGCTCCCAAAGAGTCAGAGAAAGGCGGTAAATGAGGATTTACCGAATGTCCACGTTGTCGAAACTGGCAGTGCTTTGCAAAAAAGCCTCCGCACCACAAATTGGGCGCTCAAAGGTGTTGTGATGAGAAGATTGTGCGAAGCCTCGTGTAGCGATGGTTTTGAGGTGTTTGAAAAGGTGAAAGATAACCCTCAACTGATTCTTGAAATTGTCCAACAGAACAGTTAGGCAAAACTTATCCCAGAGTTTTCAGGGAGACAAAATGAATCTTCCAACACCCCTTACCGATCCGAATGCATACCCCATCATCGGTGAATCTGAAGCAATGCGAGAAGTCTGGCGCCAAGTCGCGCAGGTCGCGCCAACAAATGCGACTGTCCTCATCACAGGCGAAACAGGTGTTGGTAAAGAGGTCGTCGCGCAGACTATCCACGAAAACAGCCCTCGTAAAAACCGACTCTTCAAGGCAGTCAACTGTGGTGTGCTTTATCAAGACCTTCTGCAAAGCGAACTCTTTGGACATGAGAAGGGAGCTTTCACTGGCGCTACGAGTCAACGCCGTGGACTATTTGAACTTGCAGATGGTGGCACACTGTTCCTTGATGAGATAGGCGAAATGTCTCCCGAAGTGCAGGTAAAATTTCTGCGTGTGTTAGAAACACAAGAATTTACACGACTCGGTGGCGAAAAAAACGTCAAAGTTAATGTCCGAGTCATCGCAGCAACGAATGTTGATCTTGAAACATCGGTTAAGAAAAAAGATTTTAGACAGGACCTTTACTACCGACTCAACCTTTTCCGTATTCAAATCCCTTCCTTACGTGATAGACGCGAAGATATCCCACTTTTTGTGGATGCATTCATCTCTGAATTAGGCACTAAACATAATAAAAGCATTGTCGGTATAAAGCCGGATGCCCTTAACCATCTCGAAAATGCTGACTGGCCCGGTAATATTCGGCAACTCAAAAATGCCGTTGAATCCGCTATTATCGTATCAACTTCTGAGGAACTTGAGCTAAAAGATTTTCCAACAAATTCAGAATTTGGACATGCCAAATTTCCTGTTCAAATTATTGACGGGCCGGGAACATCTATACAAGTTGTCCATCCAAACCCTGGAACAATTGCGACAGAAAATGTAGCCATTTATAAGACGATCCTTGGACTTATCCTCTCAGCGGTTCGACTGCTTGAACCCAGTGTTACTTATAACGATGAGATACCATCGCTAATTCCCGATGAAGATACCAGTTGGCTACAAATAGATACGGAAGATACAGCAGCAGTGCTGCGAAAAACGCTTGAGGTGCTTTCTACCATTGCTAAAGCACTTGAACAACGCACTGATGAAGGACTTATACCACTACCTATTCCCAAGAGTGAGCGGGCTACAGAAACATCAATCGGACAACCACGCATTCACGGAGAAAATGAGGAAGATGTCATCGGTAAGGTCGGTATGACGATGACACAAATTGAACGTGAAGCAATCGAAAAAACCCTCGCGGAGACGGGGGGAAATAAAACTGAAGCAGCGAAAATTCTGGATATCGGCGTGCGGACACTGCACCGAAAACTGAAGGATTACAAACAGGAAACTGACGAGGTATAGGATACGCTAAGTCAGGAATAGAAGGTTAGGGAATCTGACACAAAGATAGATAACACAGTTTGGCATGTTTGAAACCTTAACGGGTAGGTTTCGTAAGTGATGCCTTATCCACTTTATTATCAGCTTCGTTTTGTCTATCCTCTTGAGATTCACGCTGGATGAGTGGAATTTGGGGAGTGCCAGCTTCAATTGACTCAATTTCGTCAAGCATCCATCGGCGATTATAACGTTCATAGGCTTTTTTTAGCATAGGGACTGCTTTATCGTACTCGCCTATCCTTTGATATGCCCAAGCTAATTCATAGAGTCCCTCAGACGGATCAAGCCTATTTGCCTTTTGTAGGAGTTCGATCGCTTCTTCTGGCGAGTCTTCCTTAAGCCTAGCTCCTAAACCTACCAACGCGGGAACGAAATTCGGATCCATTTCCAAGAGCTTGCGATAGCCTGCTATTCTTTCGGCATCCTCGCTACGCAGTCGAAGTTGTGTCCAGATAAACAGTGTTTCAAAATCGTCTGGATTTTCCGCGAGTGCTTTCGCCGCATATTCACTGGCGTAATCATTATATCCACCCAAAGCTTTTAAATACTTCGCAGCACTTAAGTTATCCAATCCCTCAACAAGAATATCAATTTCTTCTTGAGGTGGTCCGTCCTTCGGCCAAGAAGGATCCCTGTTCCCAAGATAACCATCATATAGTGCACTGATTCTTTTTCTTTTTTCTTCTGAAATTTCTGGAATAGGTAGATCTCCTATGGAATGACTATGCCCCGCCCCGAAGTTCCCCTTACGGCGCGAAGATGTTCTTGGTATCTTCCCATTGCTATTTCTATCATCAACGGTTTGTTCCTGAGCAGAAGGGGTGTCTGAAGAGATAATCTCCGGATTATTTGGAAACTCGGTACTCGACAAGATTTTATATCCCGCTATAACGAGAAGTCCACAAGCACAGATAAAGATAATAAAAAGGTTATTGCGAAGAAATTGGTACAACATTATCAATCTTCGGTGTCAAAACCCCGTTGCTTTAGCTTTGGGATGTAGACACCGCTAACGTCTCCATTTTTTTGTTGATTTTTTCTTGTGCTTGTGGTATACTATATTCAGCATTACAGCGGTGGACTTCACCTCTCGCTTGAGAGTGCCACCGCACCATTTGAAGTTGGCATTGTAATGCGAAGGATATAGGTAATGCGAACCTA
>JAGWBU010000091.1 GCA_021295735.1 Candidatus Poribacteria bacterium
AAGCAGAACCATTCAGTTTTCCAATAATTTCTACCTTTTACTTAAACCTCTTCCTGTTGGCATTCCCCGTCCGGCATTCGCCATGATTTGTAGCGTTGATTTCTTGATTTGGCGTTGATTCACTGGTCGCGACCTTGTCTTTAATATTCAGAAAAACGCGAAAACTGAATGGCTCCGGAACACATCTCAAATTTGCGTTGATATTCACAAATAAATCTGTTATTATATTTGAAAATAGCCATTTGTAAAGGCATTTCACCTATGAACGCTGAACCAACCGCTATAAACGAACTACTCACTCAGATTCGTCAGCATCTTCTTCCACAAGTTGCGAGTCTCACTGAATTCCAATCGGTAACTGGGTTGCAACAATTCCGGAACCGTTTGCATAGTATCCACAATTTTTGTCTGCGTGCTGAACTGTCAGGTGAGGTTAGCAATCAAGTGGAGGTGCTGCTTTCAACGAGCGCGAGTTTTTGGCACCTTATTGCTGAAAACGAGATGCTGTTGACAAACTTGAAAGACTTTACGCGTGTTCGCACTTTCTCAGCAGAAGCAGAAGGCATAACCAACTTAGAGGAACTACTTTCTGGAGAGGACACGCTGCGCGATGTGATTATCAACAGTATCGCCTTTATGCTAAATTGGAAGGCGAATACTATCTGGGTTGATTCTGCTAAGAAAGCACGCACTGCGATGACAAAAAACTATATGCTTGAGATTCAGGACAGGATTTGGCAATTTATCAAAGAGAGTCAAAACCAATCAGAACCGATTGATGTAGCACAATCTGAACAGGTGCGAGAACGAGCAGAAAAATTCATGCAGCTTATTCAAGTGGGTGAATTGACAACTGAAGCACAAGTGACTTTGTTGATGCAAATTTATAACATGTTACTCCGATTCCAACTTGGACAATTGATTATCCAGTTAGAAAACTTGCAGGAAAATGAAGACAATTAGGTGCTGCTGCCTTTTAGATAGAAGGTTTATTGTATGAAGAAAGAACTCTTTGAATCACTCGTTGGAGTTATAGCGACGTTAAGAGGCGAAAACGGGTGTCCGTGGGATCGGGAGCAGACACATACATCTTTAAAATCCACACTCATTGAAGAAACTTACGAGACGGTTGAAGCGATTGATTCTGGCGATCCGAAAAAATTGAAAGAAGAACTTGGCGACCTTCTATTGAACATCATGCTCCAAGCGCAAATTGCTGCAGAGAACCAAGATTTTGACATTTACGATGTGATTGATACGTTGACAGAGAAATTAATTCGAAGACACCCACATGTGTTTGGTGATGTTCATGTTGATAACGCTGAAGAAGTTGTAAAAAACTGGGAAGCTATTAAAAGTCAAGAGGCTGGTTACGAGGATAGAAAATCAGTGCTTGACGGTGTTCCAAATGCACTTCCTGCTTTGCTTCGTGGACAGAAAATACAGAAACGAGCAGCGCGGGTCGGTTTTGATTGGGATAACATCGCTGATGTGGTTGCAAAGGTGGACGAAGAGTTAGCAGAAGTTAAAGAGAGCCTGCACAATAATGATTCTGACGCTGCCGAAATGGAAATCGGAGACCTTTTGTTTGCTGTTGTGAATTTGTGCCGTTTTGTTGACCTTCAAGCCGAGGAGACGTTGCGAAAATCAAATCGTAAGTTTATAGCTCGATTTAAACGGATGGAAACAGAATTGGAAAAACAGGGAAAAACTTTTACCGAGCAAACACTGGCAGAACTCGACGAAATTTGGGAAAAAGTCAAGAAAGATGAATCATGAAGTCCCTCGATAAGTTTCAAGCGTACCCAGAATATGAGAAGTATTCCCAACTCATCAATCAATTGGATCCGAACGCTCCGCCACAGGTCGTAATTGTACATCGGACAACTAACCCTATTCGTGAATCAGGTAAAAAACTCGGCATATTTTCCGGTTCTTTTAATCCGCTTACTGTAGCACACATCAAGATGGTTGAAGAAGCACAGGAGCGTTTCCAACTGGATGAATTGCTCCTACTTCTCGCTAAGGCAAATGTTGATAAAGATGTATTCGGGTGGTCGTTAGCTGGGAGGATTTTGACACTCAAACGTTATGCGGAAAATGGTACTGATGTTTCAGTCGGTATATCCAGCCATGGTCGATATATTGACAAAGTAGAAGCTTTGAGAGCGGTTTATCCTGTCGATACGGAGTTTCACTTCATTGTTGGCTACGATACACTGGTCCGGATTTTTGATCCGAAATACTATACGGATATTCAGACAGAATTACAGCATCTTTTTTCACAGTGCCATTTCATTGCTGCAAACCGTGATCACGTGGACATAGAAACGCTAAAAGAATTCCTTGCGCAGCCAGCACTTCAATCGTATAGATCATCTATTGCATACCTGATACTTCCAGAATGCTATGCAGAGGTTTCCTCCACAGAAGTGCGTCAGCGAATAGCACAAGGTGATACTATTTCCCATTTAGTCCCACCTGTTATTGCTGAATTTTTGGAATAACCATTCCCATTATACCATCTATAGCAAATAACTGGTTTTCCTAATTTTTTACAGGCGTAAATGCGTGCATCTAAATGTTCACAAAATAAACAAGAATGAAAAAGACGAATTTCTGGTATAGGTTGAAAGTGAGCACATCTGTTCGCAGTTTCAGCCATCTCACTTAGATGCGTTCGGAAAACGATATTATTTAATTCGGATTTAGCGGCACGGTCTATTGCTCGTTTCTTTTCTCCGAGTTGTTCCCAGATTTTGTTAATCACTTCTGTTAAAATCGCGCGATATGTTCGTTCACCGGCAGGCTCAGGGGAGTAAAGCGTAACCTCGTTTTTGACACAATAATTTGCAAGCCTTTTGAGTAGACTGATATCACCTTTTCGGTATTCTTCTCGCAATTCAGCTTTGAACCTTTGTTGAAACTTGTCCCACCCAATAAAGCGCGACTCCCATTTTTTTAACAAAGGCACAGAAGGTGTAAGTTCAGGAATTCCCCGGATACCTTCTATTTTCTGGTGGCAGATAACGAACTTATCATGCGTATTACTTTCTGTTTGGTTTTGGAGTGCGTCTAAATACAGCACGTTCTGCATCCTCTTCAGAAATACTATTCACAATATTAATTTTAACGTTAAAACAAAAATAGGGTTTATTTCATTTTAACATTTAAATAAATATTGCGCAACAATATTTATAATTTGGCGCAAAGATAGGAAAAGGTGAACCCAAGAAGTGTTATAGCGGATTCTACAATTAACTGGACATCTGAGCTGTCCGAGGGAACTCCGATTCCCGACTAACAGTGGTTTCGTCTATTTACATAATTTACTATAATATATAGAGGAAGGTTTTTAAGAAAAAGGTTTAAAAGATGAAATAATTCTATTTTTATGTGAGTTCAACAAAAGGATTTAAGGATTACAGCAGTGAATCGCCTTAAATTACTTTAGCAACTTTGGCAGTTGAGCAGTCAGTACAATACGCCAAAGTGCAAAAGCAAGTAATTCTTTGAGAGTTTACCACGAGGTAACAGGAATTTAGGGATTTACATTCCAGATGAGGACAGTACCATCGTCACTTCTACTGCCGAGGGATTTCCCATCTGGACTAAAAGCGATACTATCGACCCGACCTATATGACCCGTCAGTGTTTTCTTGTGTTCGTAGGTGTGAGCATCCCATAATTGAATCGTGCCGTCACCACAGCCACTTGCGAGGATTTTTCCATCCGGACTGAACGCTAAGCACATCAAAAATGTATGCCCGTTAATTGTAATTTTGGTTTTCCACGTGTCTATATCCCATAGATGGATTATCCCGTCATTGCCTCCACTTGCGAGAGTTTTTCCATCAGGACTGAACGCTAAACCTTCCACCCAATCATTATGTTCGGTAAGTACCATTTTATTTCTACCAGTTGCAACATCCCAGAGACGAATAGTTTCATCATTACTTCCGCTTGCGAGGATTTTTCCATCCGGACTGAAACCGATACTATTGATCAACTTTTTATGTCCAATAAGTGTCTTTTTATGTTCGCCAGTGTGTGCATCCCAGAGGTGGATAGTATCGCCATCTTCACTCGCAAGTATATTTCCGTCCGAACTGAGTGTTATATGCTTAACAAAACCGGTATGTCCAGTAAACATCAATTTGTGTTCGCCAGTGTGTGCATCCCAGAGGTGGATGTCATCATCAGTCCCACAAAAAAGAGTTTTTCCATTAGGACTGAACACTATACTGTAAGCCGATTCTATCTGCCCATTTTTAGGCTCGTTAAATGTTCTTACGGGTTGCCTTGTATCCGCATCCCATAGACGAATAATTCCACTGGCGTCTCCACTTGCGATATAGTCCCCATTCGGATTGAACGCAACACTGCGGACCTCCTGCGAATGTCCAGTGAATATGTTTTTCGCGTCGCCGGTGTGGGTATCCCAAAAGCGGATAGTGCCATCGCCACCGCCACTCGCAATTGTTTTTCCATCCGGACTGAACACTAAGCCCCCGCGCCCGGCACTTCGCGGGTGTTCGGTGCGTATTCTCCTGTGTGTGCCAGTGTGTACATCCCATAGACAGATTGTTTCATCTTCATAAGACGTAGTAGCAAGTATTTTTCCATCCGGACTAAACGCTAAGTGGATAACGTGATCCTTATGCTCGGAGAGGATCATCTTGAGTTCGCCTGTGTTTAAGTCGTAGAGGTAGACAGTGCCATTTACACTACCAACAGCGACTGTTATTCCATTTGGACTGAACGCTGCACCTACAGCAGCGCAATCAGGGTGCATAGCGAAAGTTTTCTTGTGTTCACCTGTGTCTGAATTCCACAGACTGATTTTGTTGTCCACAACCACAATGGTATCGTTGTCTGGCGTGAATGAAAAATTATGACCCGTAACATGCATGAGTGTATACTTCGCCTCTCCGGTGATGGCATCCCATAATCGGATAGTGCCTTCCCGATTACTACTTATAAGTATTTTGCCATCCGGACTGAATGCTATGCATGTGATATATTCTCCATTATGCCCAATGAGCGTTTTTTGCTCACCTGTGATTCTATCATGCAGGGTAATAGTGCCATCGAGATTTCCACTCGCTAAGATGCGTCCATCTGGGCTGAAGGCAAGATAGTAGACGTCGCTCGTATCCGCATCCGCTGTGATTAGACTTGCTTCTTGATGTACTGTTACATCGTAAAGCCAAATACCGATGCCGCTCGCGACAGCCAGAAACTTACCGTCAGGAGAATATTTTATATCGGCTATATACCCTTTACTAAGACGCGCTTTGGCATCTTCAGGCAGGTTCCATTGCATAGCTTCTTGTGTTAGGTTGTTTTTCACTGTTTTTGTTCCTTTTGTTAGACCGTTGTTACTGTTTTTGCTGCGGTTAGTACCACCAACTCGGTTTTGCAATTCAGGTTTTGATTGGAGATTAAGGACAATAGGCGCGTCAACAATTTCAATTGTGGGTTCTGATTTCGCATCAACACTATATGGCTTCTGAAAATTTGTGATGAGTTGCTTGCTTGCGCCCATTAACAAAATAACCAAAATAACGGATGTGCCTAAAGCTGCCAATGGTAGCAACGGCTTACCTCCTGATGGAGATGTTTGTTTTATTGTGTCAATGCGCCGCCTGATGTTTTCAGTTAAATCTGGTCGTAATGGGACACTGCCGAGGGTTTCTCGAATTATGTGTTCTTCATTTTGTAAACGTTCTCGAGCGCGTTTAAGTCGGCTTTTAACAGTGTTCGGAGATACGCCTAAAAACTTGCTAATCGCTTCGCAGCTCATTTCTCCAAGGTAGTGAAGGACCATCACTGTGCGTTCACTTTCCGGTAGTTTTTCCAGCAGCTTTTGCACGATTTGACGACGGTGTTCAAGGGCTGCGTCCTCACGCTGTTCACAGATATAGTCTGAATATGCAGTTTTTTCGAGTGTTTCTTCAGCGGTGGCTTCAAGCGATTGTGTCCATAGTTTCTTTTTTCGGAACCATGCTTTGCAACGTCGATCAGCGATTACATAAAGCCAACCTGCAAACTGACTCGGATTTTTCAACGAGGCAAGTTTTTTGTGTGCTTGAAGGAAAGTGTCTTGTGTAATTTCTTCAGCGATATGGAAATCACCGATTTTCCGCCACGCAAGCGCGTGAACGCTTTTTTGGTATTTTTTAACCAAAATGCTGAAAGCAACTTCGTCACCTGACAAAACACTATGGATTAGTTTAACGTCATCTCTTTCCATCAGAGAACTCCCATAATCAATTTAGACTTGCAATAATAGGTGACGCGATTTTACAATGGATGGGTTGCAAAAATGTCATAATTGAAAAAAAATATTGAATTCTTACACAAAATCAGAAGAAAAGTTATAAGTTCTATGGATTGAAGCAAACAGTGTTAACTGTGAGGCAAGTGATGTTAGGGATATATTTCCCAGATAAGCACAGAACCGTTATCACAACCGCTAACGAGTATTCTTCCATCGGGGCTAAAAGCGATACTTCTGACTATATCTGTATGACCCGATAATGTTTTCTTTTCCTTTCCGGTATGTGCATCCCAGAGATAGATAATCTTGTTCCTGTCTCCACTTGCAAGGGTTTTACCATCTGGACTGAACGCTAAGGCTAAACTGTGCCACCAATCCCGATCTGTGAGTATCATCTTGCTCTTGCCAGTGTTAACATCCCAAAAGTGGATGGTAGTATCGTCACTCCCACTCGTCAGGGTTTTACCATCTGGACTGAACGCTAATGAGCTAACCCAATCTGTATGTCCTATAAGTATCTTGTTGTTACCAATGTTGATATCCCAAAGGCGGACGGTACCCTTGTAACTTGCACTCGCAAGCGTTTTGCCATCTGGACTGAACGCTAAACAGCTCAAGTGATTTGTATGTCCTCTAAGAGTTTTCTTGCGTTCATCTGTGTGTACATCCCATAGGGATATAGTCTTCTCGTCATCAACGCCACTGGCTAATGTATTTCCATCTGGACTGAATGCTCTGAGTACTGGGTTATAGGGATCATTCATATAAAATATTTTCTTGTGTTCACCTGTCTGTACATCCCATAGGCGAATGCCAGCGTCAGTCCCACAAGCAAGGATTTTATCATCGGGCGAGAATTGTATACTGTGGACCATATCGTTAAACTTTTTAAACGTTTTGATGAGTTGCCCAGTGTCTGCATCCCATAGACGTATAATTCCAGTGCTGCACCCACTTGCGATAATGTCACCATTCCAACTGAACGCTACACTCAAGACAGATTCCGAATGTCCAGTCAATGTATGTTTTACGGTACCTGTGTAGTCATTTTGGGAACGGATAGTACCATCGCCACTTCCACTCGCCAGGGTTATTCCGTCAGGACTGAATGCCACCTCGTGAGCGGACGATATTTTGTGATTCAATTCAGTATCACTCTTCTTCATAAGAGACCCCCATAGTCAATTCATGCTTACAATAACAGATGACGCGATTTTACAAGCAACAGGTTGCAAAAATGTCATAATTCAAAGAAAAAACGAATTATTTATGCTAACATCATTAGGATTTACGCACAAATTTGGAGCACACGGTAAATAAACGGACATCGCTAAAAAGCGTACAATAAATTGTGTTACTACAATAGCCGCTAAGACTGTATAAGTCTATAAAGTTTGTTCAATTGTTTAGCGATCAGAAACCAATTTTGTTAGATCCCATAAAAGGATAGTACCATCAGTGCTACCACTTGCAACTGTTTCTCCATCAGGTGAATACACAACAGAATTGATCATAGTAGTGTGGCCCGTAAACGTGTTGATGTGGTCGCCAGTGCTCAAGTCCCAGAAGTATATCGCATCACCACTACTACTGGTAAGCACATTACCATCTGGAGAAAAATCAACAGAAATACTATTCCGCGTATGACCTCTGAAGGTATTGAGGAGTTCATGTGTATTGAAGTCCCATAAACAGACCTTTCCATCCCTGCTGGCACTTGCAAACGTATTACCATCCGGGGAAAAAACAACGGTATGTACAGCCCTCGTATGCTCCACAAGTGTGTTAATGAGATTTCCAGTTTCAACATCCCACAACCGGATTGTATTGTCATCACTTGCACTCACAATTGTGTTACTATCTGGTGAAAACGTTACATAATGCACATCATCTGTATGCCCTACAATTGTATCTAACCGTTCCCCTATGACATTTCGCTCACCGGATCGTATTTCCCACAAACCGATAGTATTGTCCTGACTTCCACTTGCAAGCATGCTACCGTCAGGTGAAAAAGCAACACTTCTGACAAGATTAGTATGCCCTTTGAATGAACCGAGAAATCGACCAGTTTCAACATCCCACAATCGAGCTAAGTTAAAATCGGCACTTGCGAGAATTTTACCATCCGCTGAGAAGGTAACGGAGCTGACACTTCCGATAGGTCCAACGAGTGTTTTTTGTAGTTCACCTGTCTTCGGATTCCAGAAGCTAATTTTAGACATATTTCCTGTTACAAGGGAGCTGCCATCAGGTGCATAAGCGATAGAAAATACTTGAAAGGAAAAATCAGTGATTGTTTTCTTGACATTGTAAGTGTCTACATCCCAAAAATTAATCGTCCCTTCCTTGCCAACACTTATGAGTGTATTGCCATCTGGAGAATAGGTCAAAGAAGTGATCGGTTCTTTAGTATGGATAGTTTTCAACAAAAGTCCTGTGGAGACATCATTTATCAAGATAGCGTTGTTTTCAATCCCAGTTGCGAGGGTTTTTCCGTCTGGTGAAAACACAACTGCCCAGATTTCTCCTATACTTTCTTCTGCTTCACAGGTTATAAGGAGTTTACCGGTGCGTCCTTCCCATAAACAGATCTTTCCCCAACTTCCTGTCGCGAAAATGCTGCCGTTGGGTAAACTTGCTACTGAATGTATATGCGCTATATCATCTTGATCACTGGTTATAGTGTTGATGCGTTCTCTCGTTCTCGGCTCCCAAAAACATAAGGTGTTCCCAACCCGATACGAGCCGCTTGCTATCACTGTTCCATCTGACGAAAACGATACCGAGTGAACGTTATTTGAATGTCCTTGAAGAGATGCTACCCATTCTCCTGTGTTGACATCCCATAGTCCAACCGTATTATCATCGCTTGCGGTAGCAAGTATCTTACCATCCCGACTGAATGATACCTCATTAATATCGTCCCGGTGTCCAATAAAACTTAATATGTGCTCACCTGTGTTTGCATCCCACAACTAAGCAGTATTATCATCACATGCAGTGGCAAATGTTGTCCCATCCGGACTAAAAGCCAGAGACTTAATTGGACGTGTATGTCCTGTGAGTAAATCCAATAATTCATCTGTCCGCAAATCGTATATCCAGACACCGATTGTCGTAGTAATAGCAAGACGATTTCCATCTGGAAAATATTTTACTTTATATGCTTTACCTTTTCCAATCCGTGCTTTGGCTGCCTCAGGTAAATCCCATAATTCTTTTCCTTGACTATAGCTATTTGGTAAACATAGAATAAAGATTAACGGTAAAGTTGTTAGTAACAATTTTAGCATTTTCATTACATCTCTCCTTTGCTTTTATAGTAAATTCGAAAATATGTGAATACTTTACGATAAATGTGGTTTAACAATGTTCAATTTTAGGTCTGGTAGGAGCGGTTTCCTAACCGTTTCCACCGGGGAGTGTCCACATTTTTTTAGATTTCACTATAATTAATTTGAATTTATAAGATGGAATCCATCTCCTCTAATGTCTTTAGAGATTGGTTTATTTTGACGGAGGTAAGACATTTACCCAATGTCCGTCCATTCTGTCATCTTCAATAAATCCGACTTTTGACCACCAAGTATTTGCACCTGTTCTGGCGTGTCCGCGGTCAAAGTTAATCCCAATGTCAATCCGTTGAGTTGTCTCAGGATAATCCAACATGCCCCATGGAATCTCCATCTCTACAATCCATCCATCCTCAACGATGTTGGCAGCCACGTTCCATAGTTCAGGCACATCGTCTATAGGAACATTGAGTGGTGGATGGCTGACAAACTTTACGCCTAAAGGGTTTGACATAAAAAATCTTCTGTCTCTGAATTGATGTGTATGAAAAAGATCAATTGTAAAGGATATCCAATCATCGCGCCATGGTCGAACCTGATCCTCGGTCTCAAAGGCAACCAATTGGTCCGGTTTTTCGTCGTACAGATACCACGCGACATAAATGGCTTTATCAGTATAAATCAACCTGATAACGGATTGATCTTTAGCTGGGGCACCATCAGCATTTCTGTCAGTGAAATCAGTACCACGCGGCGCTTTTTTCCATGCAGCGTCGTCTAACTTCCCATCAATTATAGGTGGCGAGGCAACCTTTACTCCGCGCAATTCCTTAGGGGGTTTATTAACGACAATTTTACAACCTGTGAGTATTAACATCACTGAGATTAATTTTATGAGAAATATGGTTTTCATATCTTCATTCTCCTTAGAATTGGAACGAACAGAGTATTAGTTCTTATCTTTGTAGATGTTAAGACATCATTATCGCATTAATTCAATTTATTTTCGTATTCTTAAATTCGTTGTGTCCACCATATAAACACATCCATGGATGCACTTTTAGCGAGTTTTGCATGAAAGCAGATACCATGCTCTATTGATTAAAAACCACGGCTGTTAAATCCCATAACAGCACTGTGCCATCGTAGCTACTGCTTGCAAGCGTCTTCCCATCAGGAGAAAACATAACGTCCGTGATCCTTGAAATATGCCCAACAAAGGTGTGTATTTTCTCTCCCGTTTTTGCATCCCATAGATAAACTACATCGTAGTAGCTTCCACTTGCAAAAATACTTCCATCAGGGGAAAATGTGAGAGAAGTGACATCACCATGATGCGGAATTAGGGGTAAACGTAATTTGCCAGTTTCCACATCCCACACATGTATAATGTCATCTTCTCCGCCGCTTATAAGACTTGTGCCATCTGGCGAAAACACAATGTCATAAACATAGTCTGTGTGTCCAGTAAGTGTTTTTATGTGTTCGCCACTCTTGGAATCCCACAACATAACCGTGTTGTCCGAACTTCCGCTTGCGAGTTTGCTTCCATCCGGAGAAAACACAATGGAATTCACAGACCTTGCATGTGCCTCAAGCGTATTTAGCAGATCCCCGATAAGTGGTTGTTCACCAGCGCGAACCTCCCAAATCCGGATGTTACCGTCGTGGTAGCCTGTAGCAAGTGTGTCACCATTTGGAGAATAGGCGATAGATTTCGCATTGGATCTACCATCACTGAAACTTCCCATGAACCTACCAGTTTGCACATCCCACAAGCGAATTTTACTCACAGATGTGAGATTACGTCCGCTTACGATTGTATTCCCATCCGGAGAGAAAGCCGCAGCATAGAAAAAAGTGCGATAACCAGTAATGATTTTGAGAAGATCTCCTGTATGTAAATCCCACAATTGAAGTTTTACGCCGCCACCACTGGCAAGCATATTGCTATCTGGAGCATACGCAATTGAATGTAACTGATACGTATGTCCAGTGATGGTTTTTGAAAGCGTCCAATCGTTACTGTTCCAGAACCGTACCGTGCCATCGTAACTTCCACTCGCAAGTATTGTGCCATCTGGTGAATATGTTAATGTTGAAACGAGTCTTTGGTGATATAGTGTTTTAAGTAGGTTGCCAGTGTTGATATCCCAAAGTCGAATTGTCTCATCACGGCTTGCCCCCGCGACCGTACGCCCATTGGGTGCAAAAACAACAGAATTGATAAATCCACCGTGCCCAGTGAGGGTTTTCAAGCGTTCTCTTGTAGCAACATGATAAATATATACCTTATTTGCTGCACATGCAACTATTTTGCCATCTGGGGAAAACGCCAAAGTTTTCACCGTAGTATCTGGGACATAGATAATATTCTGTTGTTCACCGGTATTTGCATCCCAAAATCGTAATGTCTGGTCTGCTGCCCCACTTGCAAGCATTTTGCCATCTGGAGAATATGCCACACAATACACTCCTCCTCCATGTCCCCAGAGCGTTTTTAGGAGTTCGCCAGTGTGTATCTCCCATAGCTGAATAGAATTGTCGTCACTACCACTCGCGAGAATCTGTGCTTTAGGACTAAATGCAACTGAACTCACGCCGCCGCCATGTCCTACAAGTGTCGCTTTATTCTGACCAGTGTGTGTATCCCATAACTCGATTCTGCCATCATTATTTCCCGTGGCAAATAGTTTGCCATCCGGACTAAAATCTACAGACCTGACGTATGTAGCATGTGCTGGTAGCAGATCAATTTCTTCTCCTGTCCGCACATCATATATCCAAGTGCCAGCGGATGTTGCGACAGCGATTTTATTCCCATCTGGAAAATACTTAATGTTATATATTTTCCCTTTCCCGAAACGTGCTATAGCATCTGTCGGCAAACCCCAGCGTGTATATTCACCGGAGAAAGCGTTTTGCATAAAAATTGGATACATAACAGAAATTACAAGGAACACCGATCGAAACAGATTCATTTTACGCATGAAGGTCAACTCCTTTGAAACAAATCAATATCATCAATGTCTTAGAAAGCTACTATGGATTAATTTCCCAAAAAATCATAGTGCTATCAGAACTACCACTCATTAGCGTCTTACCATCAGGAGAAAAGACAACTGTGTTTATATAACCAGTATGTCCAGTAAATGTCTTCTTCAGTTTTCCTGTATTTATATCCCATAGGTTGATCTCTCCTTGATTCGAAGGGTTCGTCTCCCCGCGATGTGAACTGGCTAATGTCCGTCTATCTGGTGAAAACGCTACAGTAATAGTCGATTTCTTCGGTATGATGGACCTTATATGCTCACCGGTCTTTGTATCCCAGAAACGAATTATGTTATCATCGCTTGAACTTACAATCATATCTCCGGAAGGCGAGTATGCAACCTTGTTAATCCTATCGGCAAAATCTTCAATAGTCTTTAGGGTTTTACCGGTATTAACATCCCATATTCGGATTGTTCCATCACTCCCTGCACTCATAAGCGTATTTCCAGATGGAGAAAATGCCAGATCATGAATGTTTTGTTCATGACCTATGAACGAATTTATAAAATTCCCACTGTGGACACTCCACAAACGAACTACTTTGTCATAACCGCAACTGGCGAGTATGCTTCCGTCAGAACTGAAAGCAACAGATGTAATTCTATCATCGTGTGCATTCATAATAATGTGATTTTGTTCTCCAGAGTCTACATCAAATATTGCCAAAGCACCTTCAGAATTTCCACAGGCGTATGTCATATTATCTGGTGAATAGGCAGTGCAAGTAATTCTATTTAGCTCAGTGTCAACAGTTTTTTGTAGCGTAATTGTGTTTGTATCCCACAGTTGAAAATCACCTGGATATAATAAACATGCAAGAGTTCGCCCATGCGATGCATACATTGCAAACCTGACTGATCCTACGGTGTGTCTATTAACAGTTTGTAGAAGATCCCCCGTAGCAATATCCCAAATACCTATAGTATTATCAGAACCGTAGCTTACAAGCGTCCTGTCTTTAGGGTTGAATGTCACCGAATAGACTCTACGTCCATTTCCACTATGGGTGATTTTTATCTGCTTTTTGTTGACATCCCATACTCGAATCGTTCCATCATTACTTCCAGAAATTAGCATATTACTGTCCGGAAAAAATGCCATTGAATTGATACGTTCTTGATCGAGTTTGACACTTGGGTAGTTCGGTACAAGAGACATTAGGAATTCCCCCGTCTTTGTGTTCCACACATGTATTTTTTCATCGTAACCATAACTGGCAAGTTTTTCTCCATCAGGAGAAATCGTAACGCCAGAAACTCTGTCTACATGTCCAGTAATAGTTCGAATAGGTTCACCAGTCTGGACATCCCAAAACCGAATAAATTCATCTCTGCTGCCACTTACCAATGTGTTTCCATCTGGACTAAATGCAACTGAATAAACACTCCTTTTATGACCTGTTAGCGTTGTCTTGATTTTACCTGTGTGGGGGTCCCACAGCCGAATAGTGCTGTCGGAACTGCCACTTGCGAGGATTTTACCATCTGGACTGAATGCAACTGAATAAACGCTTCCTGTATGACCGCTTAGTGTTGCCTTTGTTTCACCTGTATTGGAATCCCACAACCGAATAGTCTTGTCGTTACTACCGCTTGCAAGTTCACTTCCATCAGGGTTGAAACACAGTGAATAAACAGGACGCGTGTGGCCTGTGAGCAAATCAAGTTCTTTTCCTGTTTGTTTATCATAGATCCAAACACCTATTGAGCTCGCTACAGCAAGTTTAGTGTTGTCTGGAAAGAATGCGATATCATACACAAATCCCTTTCCAATACGGGCTTTTGCCCCTTCGGGTAAGTAATCTTTCATATATTCTTGCGCGAAAGCGTTTAGCAAACATGATACAGAAAAACTAAGAAACACAACAAGAAAAGTAAGCCTTGTTTTCATCAAAAAAACCTCCATTTTTATACAAAAAGTTGCTATGTAAGCAGTGAATAACAACCCATACAGAATCATAGTACGACTGTATATTTCAAACGTCGTAGCGTCGAGATATTAGGTACTCAACGGGGTGTGTAAAGTTTTTGGCATGAAATTGAAATGAATGGAGTTCTTGTAGAAAATGTATATAACTGGTATCCTACCCTA
>JAGWBU010000092.1:0-11486 GCA_021295735.1 Candidatus Poribacteria bacterium
ACTTCCATTTGTCCCTGCTGTTGCGCGGACAAATCTCCTTGCATTAAGAAGAGTAAGCCGAAACACACCAGAAAAACTAAGCAGATTTTACGGTTTTGTCCCGATAAACGGAACGCCAAACTATCACACATTTTTGTCATTGATAGACCCTCGCAATCATTAGCACATCCACATTTATTTTATTGTCTTTGTTGTCAACGGAAATTTGAAGATCTCTTACCATCAACCATTTAGTTGTTGTTTCAATGAGTCGATTTAAGTTAACGAGTTTATCAATTTCCGCTTTAAATTTCATTTTTACGGTATAACTTTCAGGTAAATAGGAAGTGGGAGCCATTTGTAACTTTTGGGAAAGTTCTGCAATTTGTGATTGAATCCGTTCAAGATATTTAAGAAGTTCTGTCGTGGCTGTTTCCTCGTCCAATCCTTCCCCATAAGTCTTAATAAGTCCTGTGAACTTGGTTAAAATCTGGCTATTTGGATTAAAGTTAATCTCGTTTTTAGGTTTTTTAGCACCAATGCCAAAAAACCCAGAGGCCGCCTGTTTTTGTATCTCATAGAATTCGTTTTCAAACAGTGTTTTTTCCGCACCTACAAGATGCTGCTCTATCATTGAAATAATAAGTTCAATGAGTTCAAGCCGCATTGAACTCGGTATAGATTCTGGCATTGATGCGAATCCCCATTGGGATTCAGTATTCATCGAATTTTCCGAATCGTTTTGATTCTTGTAGGACTCTTGCGGTTTTTGCTGTATTTCGGCATCCTCGTCTGTTTTTACCTTAGATAGCTTCTCAGCCCCATCTTTATTTTTTTCAGGCTTTTCAGATTCTTTTGGTGTTTCGGCGTCATCCTCGTCTATTTTTACCTTAGATAGTTTCTCGGAATCATCTTGATCTTCATCGGATAGTTTCTCAGAATCACCTTTATTTTTTTCAGGCTTTTCAGATTCTTTTGGTGTTTCGGCGTCATCCTCGTCTGTTTCGTCCAGCCATGCCGCCATCAACATATCCATAGATGCTTCATCAACACCAACTTCTTCTTCAAATTCAAATTCATCTTGGAATTCAGCCTCAATTTCGTCTTTGAGGACATCTCGCTCTGTTTCCAATTTCTTCTGATAAAAATAAACAACAAGGTTTCGACGTGCCTGAGTTGATATTTTCTCTGATTTTTTGCCTGGGACTTGTTCCAGATTCAACTGATAATTTTGTGGAATGCCAGCTTTTTTCACGATTGCGTCAATTTTCTCACGGATAACCGTTTCAGCATAAGCCCCATCAAAAATAGTCGTAGTTTTTTCCTCGTCAGAAAGTCCTGTTTTCTGATACAAATCGGTTTCAATCGGTTTCAGAATTTCTGATGCCGCTACCAAATCTTTAGATGTCTGCAGGGTTTGCTGCTTGTTTTTCATTTCTTTATTAGAAAACGAACCGTATAACCCAGGGCCCCATTGTGTTGCAACTGCAGCAATCAGGACAACTGCCAGAACACCAATCAAAATTTTGGTTTGCGTTGTAAGTTGAAGATTTAAATTCACTTTTTGTTTCCTTACCTACTTTTATAGGTTTATCTGCAAACCTATAGTAGATTTTAAAGTCAACACCCTGATCTGCGCGATTACAGACGGTGTCTACTTTTTTTATCCACTATAATTGCAGAATGTAAGCAAGTTAGTTTTATTCTTTGTTTTCTTCTTTTGAGTCTTCAGATTTTTCAGATGGCGGTGAAACGTCAACGTCTCCCGCAGGTGGCGGCAAAACGATGATGTCCTCCTCCGCTACCTCTGTAATAATTTCAATAACAGGTTTCGGATATCTCTTTTGGGCAAACATTTGTGTCGCTTCGGGTGACAATCGGCAGTTTATTTTCACTTCAAATTTCGGTCTCCGCTCATCACCCGTTACCGTGACTTCTCCAGCCTCAATATTGCTAAATAGTTTTGAACCATTAAGGACATCCAACATGGAGTTAAAAGCCGGATATGAACTCACTTGTAAACTAAAGTTAATCCGTGCTTTTTGGAGATCATCTAAATTGTTGACCTCAAAAGTTTTCCATGCAACTTTTGTTCTATCTTTAAAAAGCGTGCTAAGGGCATGTAAAATATCTAACGGAGAAATTTGATGGGTTAATTTATCCGCCAAAATCAGTTCACGGGCAAGTTGGGTATTAGCTTCAGATTGTAGGGCCCCAAAGGTCACTACCTGATTGTCTAATAAGGCTACTTTGGATTTTTGAGATCGGCTCCATGTAATCCCACAAAGAACAATTACGAGAAGTACGAAACCCGCAATACCCGCTGCAATCAGTTGTTGGTGTTTGCGCGAAGATTCTGCCCGTTTCACACCGACTTCGGTCGGTAAAAGCGAAACAGGTTCTTCAGCTTCTAAAAGATGTATTCCAACTCCCAAAGGAACAGCTAGCACATCACCGTATGTTTCAAGTACCGATGTTGGCGCACTGCTTGTGTCTAATGCGTCAGCATAGAGCGGGTTCCAAAGCCTGGTTGGGATTTGAAGTTGTTCTTGACAAGTTTCTGCCAATTCTGGAACGCGTGCACCACCACCACATAACCAGATTTCTGAAATATCTTCAACTTCATCTTCGTCAATTTCCCGTTGTGCTGCTGTGATAGAACGGTCCAACTCTTCAACGAAACGTCTTGTCCAGGTCCGAGTAGGTGCTTGATTGGCAGGAATTTGTTGTTTTTCCTGTTCTGCTGTTTCGGCATCCAACTGCATTTCCGTCATCAAGGCTCTCGTCAATTGGTTACCACTGACATTAAACCCACGCGAAAATTGCAGCGTGTTTCCATGCATTAAACAGAAAACTGTATTTCCTGCCCCAATATCAACGATGATCGTACGACCTGAGGTATCAGATAATGCGTTGCGGGTAACATCCGCTATGGCTAACATGGAAGGAATCACTGCTGAAGGTGTAACACCTATTTCCTTCAGATATTCCATGTAGCGTGTCACTGTATCGCGACGGGCCGAAACTAATTCGACCGAAAGAGAATCTGGTGTCCGTTGAATGTCGTGGTACGTAAAAACAGACTCTTCTGTTTGAAACGGTATCTCTGTTTCCGCTGCCATTTCCACAATGGAAGGTAACTGTGCATCCGTTGTCCCTGGTGGTAAGTTGAATAGACGTTTGGGAACAACAGAGCCACGAGGCAATGCAATTGCAACTTCGATTTTATGTTTATTGAAAAAGGTTTGCTTGATTCCAATCTGTTTCCACAGATTCCGTACAACTTCAGAGATGTGTTGAGGATTGTCAGGGTCTGTGTACTGGATAACACTCGCGTTAATTAAATGCGGGACACCTGAAATTTTTTCGATATATACAATCTTTGCTGTGGCTAATCCTATATCAATTGCTACAACTTGATTTTTTGCCATCTGTTAAAGCCTCATTTTATTTTTCGGTAGTTTCTCTTACTAATCCTGTCGCCAATATGTGACATTCAATTGGCTTCCGTTGCGCACAACGATGCCACGATATGTTGCTATAATTTTTCCGTTCAGATCAACCGCAGCAGATTCAATACGATATCCGTGCGAACGATACGTGACCCAGTCAACAACTTGTCGGAAAGATTGTGTGTCAACTCCTTCAACTTGTAATAGTTGCGAAAGATTGTTGAAAGGGGTACCTCGGACGGGATTTTCAGTGTTGCTCTGATCATCAGGGTTTTCTTGTTCACGCCAAGTGATGATTGCTTGTGCTTTCTGTTGATCCATTCCTGGCAACAACTGTAAAATCTCCAAGGGGGCAGTATTTATATTTACTAATCCTTCGACAGTTTGACCATCTTTGATCGCAATTTTGTCAACAATTCCAGCGAATTCTTGTACTGTCATTACCTTAACATCCCTAATAGCATTAATATTTTGGAACGACCCTTGAGAATCGCGGTGTGCGACAATCCGATCAGCAATTCCCTTATCAATTCCTTGAAGTTCTTGTAGTTCATCTGAGTCAGCCGTATTAATATTTATTAACTCATCCTCGGGCTCTTGATTGTTGCCGCCACCATTTCCACCAAAACCTTCGTTTCTACCACCATTTTGATTCTCTTCACCATTATTATTATTATTTTCTGGCGCTTTGTCTTCAACTGTGATGTTTGAACTAATATTATTAAATACCTGATCTGATATAGCTGGAACATCTAATAGGGCAGAAAGTCCGCTAAAGTCGCGTTGTTGGATAACTGCATTTGCCTCAGCTTGTGTGAAAACAGACTGATTATTATTTCCGCGAATTTGTGTTAGCTGCTGTGCATTTGCTGTATTGATATTGACACGTTGCTGTCCATTTGCATCAGTATTCGCGTCAACGGAATAGACCGTTGCCATATTAACGAGTCCCCCAATGCTCGTTGTAGTTAGTGATGGCGGTTGTTGCAGAATACTTTCAGACTCACTTGTTACCGGTTCCGCTACAGCTTGCTGCTGAATGCCATAAAGGATTTCCATGGTCATCCCTTCAACTTTTGCCACATCACGGACGGTTCGGTATGGACGTCCTTCAACGATCCGAACTGCAAGATCACCAGTTTCATTATTTTCTGGTTGAACACCTAAAAACGAGAGTAGATTACGTATAAGGTCTTCCCCTGCAGTGTTGATGTTAATTTTTGATGCTTCATCAATTATGGCTACCTGGTAGGTTAACAAGTTACCCGTTTGTATGCCATCATCAATCTGCTGTTGAACCGGTTCCGCCCAAGTTTCCCCAAGCGAGTCGAAATTAGTTTCATCCATTCCCAATTTTGCGACACCCCATTCAAACCCCGCTTTAGCTGCGTAGTGATATTTCTCCCTGTCCACAAAGTTGCGCTGCGCGTTGTTTTCAAGCTGAAATGAATAGAGCAACTGCATCGCCAAGACAGAAAGGATCGTTAGAATCCAAAGCGTTGAAACAAGCGATAACCCGTTCGCATCGCGAAAGCAGAAAATCGTTAATACCGACTGTTTCATCTGCCGATGGGTATATTTGTTTCTATACCTAAATGAATTATTACGATATTCTTTCATCGGTTATCCTTAAACTTCTTTCTGAAAGTAAAACATGTTGGCAGCAAAAATGACCTCAATATCCTAATTTGAAATTCACCGTTTTTACTGTTCCGAGGCGTTTGCGCTTGCAGGCAGATATACCATAGTTGATTGTGTTAATGCACCTTGTATTATAGCGCCTGGGTTCTGCGCAAAAGTTTGCGTTGATGGTGATTCTTGCCTATCTTCATCTATTACGGAAATCAGCACTTGGACACCAAGCGGAATTGTGTCTGGTTGATCCCAAGATTCATATACTGCTTCTTCATCAAGATACTTGAAATCGAAGTTGATAATTCCATCAATTAGTGCATCCACCCTAAAGTGAATCGGCATGCCATTTTCATCTACTGTTGGAACTGTTCCTGTGTCCATAAATGCGCTAATAACTAATTCTGGGTTCAGTGCTGTCGTCACAATGCGATAGAGTGTGAGGTTTTCTTCCAGAGCGGCAGTGTCTTGCCCAGGTTTTTCTGTTCCAGTATGAGGCGGCGGAACAACAGGCCCGATCCGCAACTCTTCAATAGGAATCTTTGGCCCAACATAATAAGCGACGCGACGCACATCGCTCAAAAGCTCTATAATTGAAGCGTTGTGCTGCGCTACAAATAGGTCGGGATCGGTCTTTATCAGTGTCACAAAACTGAGAATATCTCTATCGCCTGATGGAGTGGGGACGTCTTCGGAATAGAGAACTAACATTTCGTCAGATGTATCCGCCTGCATCTGACTCAAATCTGTGACTATGTGATCCATAGCAACACGACAACGTTGTGCTTGAATCAATTTTGATTGGGTGCGGTGATATGCTTTTATAGCCGTATTGAAAACAGCGTAAGTGGAACCACCCATAATAACGATAATACTGACAGCAGTCAGCATTTCAACGAGGGTAAGTCCGCTCTCACACTTTTTTATTAGATTTCGCATAACTCAGTGTTCCACATCAACTGTCTTTTTAGACAGCAAATGCTTTGTTTTATTGGCTTTGTGTTTGTTGGATTTCCCTGTTAGCTATATAGGTGTACATACTAATTGATTGCGGCCTTCCCAAATGTTCCCAAGCAATAGTTAACTCAATCCTCCGGAGTCCAATTATTTCATCAGATTCTATATCTGATACCACAGATTGCCACTGATAGATGGAATCACCTCCAAACACATCACTCTGCTGTCCAACCTCTGGGTAACCTTGCATTTCAATTTGTGCCATCTGATATTTGAGCAGATAGAGTGCTGTCATTCTATTATCTGCAAGAGACACGTGGCGAGATGTATCACTAAACACCTTTAAAAGTGCTGGCAATACAGCAGCCATAATTGCTATAGTTACAAGGATTTCGGCAAAAGTGAACCCGTCTTCACGGCAGAAAATTGATCGTTTTGTCATTTTACAAATTATCCTATAAACCCAACGTTTGAATCTGTTCAGGTGACATTTCTTGAATGGTGGCGCGTCCAGTTGTTGCCTCAACAGTGATTGCAATTGCGTTTCCTCTAACATTTCTGAGATATACGACGGTATCCACTGATGTTGAAGTTGGAGAAAAATAGACGTAATCCACACCAGAAGTAATTTGTTGCGTTACACCGTTGTGCGCTGTAAGTAAAGCTGCAATCGTAATACCTTGGCTGAGCGGTTGCGGAATTCCCATAATACCACTCGACCGTGATATCACCGCTTGTCCATTCGCTGAAGTAGCAGTGTTAGCAGCTCTCCCTGCTGAAGCAATAGGATTTTGAACATCAAAAGTTTCGGTTGAAGCCAACCAATATCTACTGCTGTCAACATCAAAAACAACAAGATGTGTAGTTTTTTCAGTAATTGCTATATCACGCGCAAACGCGAGCGTGTCAGTAATTGCCTGTGCGGAGGTTTTTAGCCTACGCGATGCGGCAAATCCCCGCATCGCCGGCATAGACATGGAAGACAAAACAGCAATAATAGCAAATACCAGCATAATTTCCATCAGACTAAAACCTTCTTCACCGCGCGAAACAATTCGGCTTCGGAAATTTATCAACATGCTGGAGTCCCTATCAGAAAAAGATAGCAATCTACTTAATCGCAGATTCATCTTGAATATAGTTGGTGATGTCCGCGTCAAGCTCAACACCTCCTAACTTACCATCTTTACCGTAAGACAGCAAATCATAATCGTACCCATATTGGGTGCCCGGATTGCGGTAAACATAAGGATTACCCCATGGATCGTTTGTAAGCTGCTGGTCAAGGTAAGGACCACCCCAACTCGGAGGTGTTGGGCTCGGTGCACGCCATAGTGCATTTAAACCTTGTTCTGTGGTCGGATACTCACCAACCTCGGTAGCATAAAGCTGCAGGGCCGTTTTAAGATTGCCGATTTCTATACGTGCTTTTGCAACTTTTGCTTTTTGTGGGGCATTTACAATTCTTGGGGCGATAAACGCCGCTAAAATACCCAAAATGACGATAACAATTGTCAACTCAATTAGGGTTAACCCTGATTCGTCAGTTCTAAGTTGCTTAAACATTTAGTTTAACTCCTTTTTAGTATGCAGAACTTCGTGTTCTGGTTTTTTCTGACTATACAAACAACTTGTGTCTATCCATTTAGACAAATAACTCTCATGATAGTTTAGGAAAATTGACTTTCAAAAGTTGGCGTTTAGCATTAACCGCCACCTAATGCTTGTTGTGCTTCAAAGATAGGCAGAATCATCGCGACAGCAATGAAACCGATAAGCAAACCCATAATTAAAATTACCAAGGGACTAATTGAACTCGTCAAACGTTCCAGATTCTTCTTGATTTCCATGTCGTAGTATTCAGACAATTTTGACAACATGGTGACAGGTTCACCAGATTCTTCACCTACAGCGATCATGTGGGTTACGAGAGTAGGGAAGTCCTTGCTCTGCCCTAATTCGCGTGAAAGTGTGGAACCTTGTTCTACCTCTTTTTCTGCTTCTGAGATAATATTACTGTAAACCTTATTTCCAATAGTATCCTTAACAACTTGTAAAGCAGGGAGCATGCGTACTCCGTTTTCCAGAAGTGTCGCCATAGTACGCGTAAACCGAACAATAGCAAATGTGCCAAAAACCGGTCCGACAAGTGGGATTTTAAGTTTAATCCGATCAAGCATTACCTTTCCATTTTCTGTGCGCAGGTACTGTCGGAGGACCGTTGCAATAATACTAATAGCGAGCAAACCTACCCACCAAAAATTTGCAAATGCATCCGATATTGAAATCAAGATTTGAGTTGGAAGCGGCAGATCAGCATCAAATTCAAGGAACATGGCTGTGAATTTAGGAATAACCAGTACCATTAGAACTATGACAGCAGTTACCATCAATCCGAAAAGAATTGCTGGGTAGAACAGCGCTGAAACAACTTGGTTTTTGAGAACGCGCTGCCGCTCTGCAAACTCTGCCAACCGTTCCAAAACTTCTCCTAATACACCGCCAGCTTCACCCGCCTTGACCATGTTAACATAAAGTTCGGTAAAGACCTTTGGATGTTGGTTCAATGCATCGTTAAACGTTGCACCATGTTCAACATCGTATTTAACCTGCGAAATAATGCGGTTCAATTCCGGATTCGTAATCTGTTCTAATGTTACCTCTAAAGCACGAGGGAGTGCAACGTGGGCGTTAATCAACGCTGCTAACTGGTAGGTGAAAAATTCTACTTCAGCCGACTTGATTTTGCGCGTTCCGATATTAAATATCCGTTTCGCTTTAGTTTCAAGCGCTTCACCTTCCTCCACAATCTGTGTTGGCCAGTATCCCATCTGCCGCAATTGCGCAATAAGTTCGACTTTAGAGTCTGCTTCTAAGGTATTGTTGACTGTAGCACCTGTATAGGTGATAGCTTCATATTGAAATCTTGGCATACTCAATCTCTTGTAGTGTAAATTGGGTTGAAAAACGCGAAACCCAACAATAATCTCAAAGTTAGGTTTCGCTCTACCCAACTTACGAATTATACCTTCGTTTATCACTGCCCTTATTCAGCAGTGCTCTGATCATCCTCATCAAAATCGTATACATCTTCTTGGGTGAGCCGCAGAATTTCATCAATCGTTGTTAATCCTGAAACAACCTTTCGCCATCCGTCTTCACGTAAACTTTTCATACCTAATTTCACAGCGAGACGACGAAGTTCACTTGTTGAAGGCTGCTCAAGTGCCATCGCTCGTAGTTCTTCAGACATAAAAATAACTTCAAAAATGCCTATTCTACCCCTATAGCCTCTACCACGACATTCTTTGCAACCATCATCGTTTGCGCGTGGAATTTCAAGGTCGGTTTGCAGATGGACACCGTTGTTGTTAAAGATTCCAGCAATTTCCTTCTCACTTGGTTTATACATTTCACAGCAGGCTTTACAGACACGTCTTGCTAATCGCTGTGCTATAATTCCTTCTACTGTAGAGGCAACCAAATATGGTTCAACTCCCATATCAATCAGACGTGTGATCGCACCTGGGGCATCATTTGTGTGTAGTGTGCTGAAGACAAGATGCCCTGTGAGTGAGGTATGAATAGCCATTTCGGCTGTTTCGTGGTCACGAATCTCACCGACCAGTACCTTATCAGGGTCTTGTCGTAGAATATGTCGTAAACCATCTGCAAAGGTAAAGCTAATATCAGGATTAACTTGAATTTGATTTATTCCTTCTAATTCATATTCAACTGGGTCTTCAAGCGTAATAATTTTGACATGCGGCGTGTTGATCTCTTTCAAACATGCATAAAGTGTTGTTGTTTTTCCACTTCCAGTGGGACCTGTCGCAAGGATAATACCGTGTGGCTTATGGATCATTCGCTGAAAGAGTTCAAAATTATCATCAGTTAGCCCAAGTTCTGCTAACCCAAATTCAATGGATTGACGGTCAAGAATACGTAGCACAACACTTTCACTATGCTGTGTAGCAACGGTAGGCACTGTAGAAACACGAAGGTCAATCTGACGCCCGCCGCCGAGACTCGCGATTTCTTTATTGATCTTTCCGTCTTGTGGTCGGCGACGTTCTGCCACGTCCATACCAGCCATAATTTTGACACGCGAAGTAATAGCAGACTGGAGATACGGTGGGGGTTGTTCCTGATCTTCCAAAACACCATCAACCCGATACCGAATCTTCAACTCTTCCGGATAAGGTTCAATGTGTATATCACTTGCCCCCGCCCGGACAGCGTCAATAATCATTTGGTCAACAGCATTAACAACTGTCGGGTCTTCGCTGAGATCCTTTTCATCAATCCCAAAGTCTTCAATTCTTTCCCGTTCAATTGTCGCAGCAGCGCCGACAGGACCTTTAATACCTGCGCTCAGCAGCGAAGCAGCACTTTTACCATAGAGGCGAACAATAGCATCTGAGATTTCGTCTTCATCTGCCAGAAGTATGTTAATCTCACACTCTGTGACGTATTGAATTTCATCAATTAACATTACATCTTGCACATCAGCAATTGCGACAGTAAGAACGTTATTTTCAATATGCACTGGCACAATCTTTTTGCGATAGGCAAAACTTGCTGTTACCTTGTCGAGCGCTTCCTGTTCAGGATTGACATCTGCTAATTGTAGGACAGGTGTTCCGAATTCTCGCCCTTTTTTGGCAAGTTCAAGAACTTTGGGAGACACATAATCGGAAATAATTGCTTCCTCGGATTCGCCAGCTTTTTCAATTTCATTCAGGATTTGCCGATAACCTTGTGATTCGGACTGATGATCTCCGTCTGTTGTATCGTCAGATTGCATAGGATTATTTACCCAACCTGCCAGAATTTTCTCATGAATTTGATGATATTCCTGTTCTGAAATTAGGTCTGCTTCCCGTAACACTTCAACGAGCGATTTTTTTTGTGATGCACCGTACATAGTATAAATAGTTCCTTATTGATTTTCAGATTAACCAGTATTTTTTGACGCAGCGTAAGTTAACATAGCTTAGAATTCAACTGCTCAAATATACTTACTATAATTTTTCGTTTACCAATACATTTAATCTCTACCACCACGATTGCGGTTTCGTGCCAAGAAAATAATATCTTACTGGGATTAATACCTTATCGGGGAATTATTGATACTTTCTCAATCCATGTCTTGAAAAAGCAATGACGGACGGTTTACTGTATGTGTGACCCACTTTAAGACGAAACAAATTGGCAATAGGTTTAATATACCTACCAAAACGTTTTTACATCATAATTAAATTTTATCACCGTACCTACGTTAAAATCCACCTTATCTGATCTTTTTGCATTAATGCGGAATTAAATTTAATTGTGACGTTTTATATTTCAAACCCATGTAAATTAACCCAAGTTGCCACCTATTCCGCAAATGCTCTTGTAGGAGGGGTTTCTAACCCCGCCAAATGCCAAACGCGCATTTGGTGTTGATTTGGATTTTAGAAC
>JAGWBU010000092.1:11875-13937 GCA_021295735.1 Candidatus Poribacteria bacterium
ATGAAAACTATATGTATTTCTAAGATGTTTCTGTCTAACCCAACCTCACGAAAACAACTAAAATTGTCCAAAGTATAGTTACCAGAAGACAAGTTTCATATATGCCCTTGTAAATAGTTGCTATGAATTGTCGTATTATTCTATTAGACCAAAATTCTGTATATAAGTTCGAATTTTCAGAAAAATGAAACGTAGATTGTTTTTTTGGTTTTTTTAGCAAAATTCACAATAAATTCATTTTTTTTTAAACAATTTGCTTGACAAAACGTTATAGTATAATGTATTATATCTATTTGGCAGATTTTTATAGAAATTTATGATAAGGAGAGGAGACGAATGGAAACCGAGTTTTTCGGTGAAACAGAAGACATTGAAGGTGTTGACTCATATATAGATGAAGTATATCCTACGGAAGAAACGGGGTATACAAACGACTACAAGGGTAGTGATAGGAGCGCTTTAACGAGTTGGTTACGTAGTGTTGCGGGACATCGTTTATTATCTCGCGAAGAAGAAGTTGAGTTAGCGAAACGAATTGAAGCTGGTGATACTGCCGCACGCGACGAGCTTGTTCAGGCTAATTTGCGGCTTGTCATTTCTATTGCGGTTAAGTATCAAGGAAACAAAGTCCCGCTTGAAGACCTAATTCAGGAAGGAAATATTGGGTTAATTAAAGCAGCAGGTAAATTTGATTATCGGAAGGGTTTTAAGTTTAGTACTTATGCTATCTGGTGGATCAAGCAATCAATTATGCGGACGCTTGATAACTTTGCTCGTTCTATTCGGTTGCCAGCATATATTGTTGCCAAGATGAATAAGTTTGATGCAACGTACGCGGCGCTTTGCCAAGAACTTCAACGTGAACCTACACGCGCAGAAATCGCGGAAGCACTTGACCTAACCCTCCAACAGGTAGAAGAAATTCTTACATTTAATGCGGATACCGTGTCAATGGACTTACCACTTGGTGAAGAACGCTCATCACGTTCGGCTGCAACACTCGGAGATTTGATTGAAGACCCAGCAACATCTTCCGAAGACGGACCGATTGGACAATTAATCACACATGATTTGGTAGAACAATTCCTCAGCAAACTCCCTGAACGGGAGCAACAAGTTTTGAAAATGCGTTTTGGGCTTGAAGATGGTGAACGGAAAACACTCCGGGAAATTGGAGATGCCCTTGATGTAACCCGAGAACGCATCCGACAGTTGGAAATCTATGCAATTTCTCAGTTAAGCAACCTTTACAACGAAATGGGTGAATTCCGCTCAGAATACAAGGTTGATCAAACAGCCGCTTGAGTCGGATTCACAAAAGGCAGTTATGAAGAATTTATTTAAAAAGATCGCGGGAACTGAAGCATCTCTATTGGAAGTTACAAAAACCGCGCAAGAAAAAATTCAAGCTGTGATTGATGCTGAAGACGTGGATGTGGCAGGGCTGCGCATTAGCATTGAAGGTCGTAGTGCTACCGACTTTCAATATAGTTTAGGCTTAGCTACGGAAGCCGAGGAAGACGACATCGCCCTTGACATTGGGAGTTTTAAGGTCTTGGTTGATGCAAAAAGTGCAGAAGACCTTAAAGGCGCTGTTATTGACTATGTTGAAGACCTCAATTCAAGCGGATTTAAAATAGAAAATCCGAATAAGCCAACTTGGGACAATCCGAAGGCACAGAAGATTCAAGAACTAATTGACGAACGAATTAATCCTGCTGTCGCAGCACACGGTGGGCAAATAGAACTCTTGAACGTCGAAGATGATGCTATCTATATTCACATGGGCGGTGGGTGCCAAGGTTGTGGCATGGCAAATGTCACACTCAAACACGGTATTGAAGCGATGATTCAAGAAGTGTTCCCAGAAATCAAGCAGGTCATTGATACAACTGACCATGCATCGGGTACTAATCCTTACTATTCTTCTGGAAAAGGATAGTAAGGTTAAGTAACAGTATTTAATAATCTATATATTTCTTTATATTTACGGGCATAATACTATGCTTGTCTTTTGACATGATTGTGTCTGTATCTCAGTTTTCTATCTGTAGTTTTTGAC
>JAGWBU010000093.1 GCA_021295735.1 Candidatus Poribacteria bacterium
TTTTGAACCCTTGTTTTACTTGTGGGATGAGCACGCGTGGATAGACTTTGTCCGATGCAATCTGTTTCAGTGGAATACCTCTAAAATATACGCTATAAAATAAAATTTGAAAGCAGTTTAGCATACAAAACACTTTTGCACAACTATTATGAGAATACAAACAAATATGGCCCCTCAAAAACTGGGGAAATCAGCACTAAAACAGCTTGACATCCTTCTTAAGAATTTGTTAAAATGGACTACCAAAAAACGGATATAAGAAACTTTGAAATAGCTGAGTTCTTCCCAATTTGTAGAATGTTGAAACCTTCCATGTGTAAAAGTGTATAAATAATTTTAAATTCTACAATAATTAAAAAATTAAAGAGGTATCCCGATGAAAAGAAAAACAAACCTCAAAAGAAATACAATCGCCTACGTAGTTTTAATCCTGTTCGCTGCCGCTATTACTGCAGGGGCATCACCAACTGACCAACCTGACGATTTGGGAATATTAAGCGCTTTTGAAAACGCTATTACTAAGATCGTAGATCAGAGTAAACCTGCTGTTGTCAGTCTTACCGTAAAAAATGATGAACAAAAAAACAATAACAAACCGCCGATATCCGGAGGCTCCGGTTTTATTTTCCGGAGAGATGGTCATATCTTAACAAATGAACACGTAGTGAGTGGGGCAAAAAGCATCAAGGTGGAATTGTTTGATGGCAGCACGTTTGATGCAAGAGTCGTTGGGAGCGATCCGAACACTGACATAGCGGTTATTAAGATTGAGCGAGATGAAGAGTTTCCGTTTCTCTCAATTGCGGAATCCGCGAAGGTCCGGGTTGGACAATTTGCTATTGCTATCGGTGACCCAATAGGTTATAGACATACTGTAACGGCTGGTATCGTCGGTGGCAAAGGTCGCTGTTCTCATCCACCAAAAACAAAACTCTTTCAGTATCATAATAATTATATCCAAACAGATGCTTGGATTAACAAAGGTAGTAGTGGTGGGCCCTTGCTGAATATTCAAGGTGAGGTTATCGGTATCACTACGTTAAACCCGGGAGAGGGATCAAGCTTAGCGATTAATAGTGATCTCGCGAAAACAATTGGGAATAAATTGATTGCGCACGGAAGAGTTATCCGTGGCTACATTGATGCAGATATGCACAATGTTTCACAAGGTCTAAAAATTACAAGAGTAAAACCTAACACGACTGCATTCCAGTGCGGTTTAAAACGTAACGACATCATCGTTGAATTCGAGGAAAAAAGGTGTCAGGACTTTATGAATTCAGATTGATGGTTGCGGAGTGCCCAATCGGCAAGCAATATCCTATTAAGGTGCTACGACAAAAAGAAGAAGTGAAACTCAATGTGGCCATTGATGAGATGCCACTTGAATTGGTAGGACGTCCTGCTAAAACTGAGTCTGTTTCATGGAAAACACTTGGCTTAGCCATGCGAAAATTAGAGAATGGGATTTTTCAAAGATATACCTACCTAAGTGAAAAAGATCGTGGCATAATCGTTGAAAAAGTTAAGAATGGTTCTCCAGGATTCAATGCGAATATTCCGCGTAATGCCCTCATCGTTGCTATCAATGGGCAAGAAATTGTTGACGTTCAAACTTTTGAAACGTTTCTTCAAGATAAACAAGACATATCAAATGTTACGCTTGATATTAAAAGTATTAATGGCACAGAAAAAGTAACGGTGGAGTTAAATAATAATTAGCCCATAACGGGTGTCAGTAAAGTCTCATATCTGATATCCGTACACATTACACTGCATGCTTACAAAGCACGCTTCTTTGTAGATGTCCATTCTTAAATCTCACTTTATAGTAAAATCCGAAAATATGTTCACATTTCAATGAACAACAATCCACACACACTCGCGCTGGCGAGGTTTCCTAACCTCGCCAATGTACAGGTAATTGTGGCTTTTACTATAAAACTCAAAATTTGATATAATTTAAATAAAACTTTCTGAAAAAGGATTTTTTATGAAAAAAAAGAGCTATTTGTATTGTCCTTTTTTTATTTTTCTCCTCATTTTCTCTTCATGTGCCTATCAAACCGACCAACCGACCAATTTGGAGTTGTTGAGTTCCATTGAAAACGCTTTTATTGAGATTGCTGAACAAAGTAAACCCGCTATTGTTAGTATCGTCTCAGGAAATTCAAGAAGGCGATTAAATCGGTTCGGGTCAGGGTTTATTTTTCGGCAAGACGGTTATATTTTAACAAATGACCACATCGTTCACGGTGCAAAATATATCGGCGTGGGTTTGTTAGACGGCACTAAACTTGATGCTAATTTAGTCGGAACAGATATCAACACAGATATTGCTGTCCTAAAGGTTGACAGAGATCAAGGGTTCCCGACTCTGCCGTTAGCGGATTCGGAAAAGGTTCGGGTTGGGCAATTTGCCATTGCCATTGGCAATCCTTTCCAACTTGATTATACCGTAACGACTGGTGTTGTCAGCGGTAAAAGACGTTCTGTTCTTGGTGGACTGACTTTTATTCGATACCAAAACTTTATCCAGACGGATGCATGGATCAATACCGGTAGCAGCGGTGGGCCTTTGCTCAATATCTATGGAGAAGTCATTGGTATTAACGCGCTAATTCGGAAAGTTGAAAACACCCCTGCTCCGATGAGAGCAGGGGCCGGATTTGCTATTTCCAGTAACCTCGTTAAAACAATTGGCAATCAACTGATTGCAAACGGTAAAATTATCCGTGGCTATCTTGGTATTAAGATGGCGGAGGTGCCGCAAGGTATTCGTATTGATGAAGTTGTTTTTGGTGCCCCTGCTGACCGAGCAGGTTTAGAGTGGCATGACATTATCGTTGAATACAATGGAAAAAAAGTCCAAAAATCTCTTGAATTCCGACTGCTCATTGCGGAATCACAGGTTGGCAAAGAATCTGTTATCAAAGTGTTGCGGCGTGGGCAGGAAAGAACATTCAATGTGACTATTGCCGAGATGCCACCGGAAATGGCAGGATTACCTTTTGAAGACGAATCTGTTTCATGGAAAATGCTCGGGTTAGCAGTCCGAAAGTTGGAGAAGGGTGATTCTCAGAGATACACTTATCTGACAGAAAAAGATCACGGTGTAATCGTTGAAAGAGTTAAAGAAAACGCACCAGGGTCCAATGCAAAAATTCCACGCGGTGCACTCATCCTCGCAATTAATGGAAAAGAAATATCTGACGTTCAAACCCTTGAAGCGTTGCTTCAGGCTGAACGAGATGCATTAGAACTAACCTTTGATATTAAGAGTAGCCACGGCACAGAAAAATTAACAGTTCATTTACAAAAGTAGTTTCGCATAATAATAAGGTTCCTATGCATCCTCCCTCTAACTTGAAAACCCGTATTGACAACGATATACTGGGAACACATGACGCAAACACCAAAAACACTAACCCTTAGAGACATTTTTAGTCCTGGCGGTATTATCTCGGAACATCTATCAGGATACGAATTTCGTCAGGAGCAGCTTCACATGGCGAATGCAGTTGCTCGCGCGTTCGCTGCATCCGAACATCTGATTGTTGAAGCAGGAACCGGTGTCGGAAAAAGCTTCGCATATCTTATACCTGCTATCTCACTTGCCCTTAAAACAGACCAGACAGTTGTTATCTCAACTAATACTATCAGTTTGCAGGAACAACTCGTTACTAAAGATATCCCATTTTTGCATGGCGTACTCCCTCGTGATTTCAAGGCGGTCCTTGCGAAAGGACGGCGGAATTATCTTTCGCGGCGGCGATTGGAGAGTCTACTCACTTACGAACGCGGGTTATTTGACACGATGGAAGAGGTTGATCAGGTCAAGGACATTGTCGCATGGGTGGAAATGACCGAAGATGGAAGTCGTGCTGATCTACCAATACAACCAATGTCTCAAATCTGGGATAAGGTAGCATCCGATAGGGATAACTGTCTCGGTCGCAAATGTCCTACCTATGATGTCTGTTTCTACTTCAAGGCGCGAAACGAGATGCACGAAGCTGATCTTCTCGTCGTTAACCATCATCTCCTCTTTAGTGATTTGGCAATCCGACAGAATGACCCATCAGTTGGGATTCTTCCTGATTATGACTACCTAATTATTGATGAAGCCCATCATCTTGAAGCCACAGCAACGCACCATACCAGCCTTGAAATCAGCAACACTAAGGTCAAATGGTTCTTAGATTCACTCCATAACCAGCGGAACGATAGTGGTACTGCAACACGATTCAACTCAACAAATCTAATTGATGCAGTTGATGAAGCACGTGAACAAGCAAACCTATTTTTCGAGTCTGTTGCAGCATATTTCGCAGATACAGATGGGTATACTGCGACAAAACGAATTGATGAAAACAGTGTTCCTGAAGTTTTTGCAAAAGGGAATGTATTAGATACTCCTTTGTCGCACATTGAAAAAACACTTAAACAGCTTCACGATAATGCGACAACAGATGACGATGAGCAGGAGTTGGCTTCATACTACAACCAGTGTAAGCGACTCAGATCAGAACTGGACATGATGATTCGGCAACCAGATTCAGATTATATTTACTGGATAGAAACTTCAAGGTGGGGACGAACATCCCGCATTCTCCTCAACGCTACACCTATAAATGTCAGTCAGATGTTACAAGAAAATCTCTTTGATGCTAAAGAGAGCGTTGTGATGACAAGTGCGACACTTGCAACTAATCGCAATTTCGATTACTTTAAAAAACGGATCGGTATAAATGAATGTCAGGAATTGCTTGTTCATTCTCCATTTAACTTTAAGGAGCAGGTAAAAATTCATATTCCGCGTTCTATGCCGGACCCAAACAGTACCGAATTTATCCCTGCTGCTGTTCGCGAAATAAAACATTATCTCAAATTAACACACGGCAAAGCATTTGTCCTGTTTACCAGCTATAAAATGATGGACGAAGTTTACGAGGAGGTCGCTCCCTATCTCGCTGAAATCGGCATTGATACTTTCAAACAGGGAGGAGAACTTTCACGGACAGATATGTTACAGGCGTTCCGTGAGGATACAAATTCTGTTCTTTTTGGAACTTCCAGTTTCTGGGAAGGCGTTGATGTGCGGGGTGAAGCGTTGAGTAACGTGGTTATCACAAAGCTGCCGTTTGAAGTGCCAACACATCCGGTGATGGAAGCACGCGTTAAACAGATTAAGGAACAAGGTGGAAATGACTTCTTGGAATTCAGCTTACCTGAAGCGATACTCCGCCTCAAACAAGGGTTTGGACGACTTATTCGCACACAAACTGATCAAGGTATCGTGGTAATTCTGGATGCACGTATCAGAACCCGCAGTTATGGCAAACTATTTTTAGATTCTCTTCCGTCATGTGATATTGTTGCCTGAATTTCTGTATGTTGCTTTATGAGATACTTTTCTACAACCTAAAAAAAAGGCGTTTGATGTGGTTGGCACTTCAAACGCCTTTGCGGTTAGAAGTGGAAAAGTATTTATAGTAAAATCTTTGCAGCCTTAGTAACGTTGTGGTGCAGGTTGAGCATTCCGAATGCCTCTGTCGTGTGTAAACGGAAACTTGAACTCTACCGTTTGATAACGCTGTGCACCTTCAGGAGGTGGTGCTTTTTCAATCGGCAAAATCACAGTGAGTCGAACAGCATTTCGCTTTACTTGTGTGAACGGAACGAAACCTTCCACACTCTCACCAGGTTTCACACCGACGCGATGCGCGCCAACCTGTCTTTCAACAATAGGCATTCGCTTTTCAAGTAAAATCTGACGCGCATTTTTAAGCCCATTTGTAATATAAAGTCCAGAAGAGCGTATGTCATAGGTGAACCGCTCCGCTAAATCATCATAATCGAGCCCTGGATAGACGTTATCACCTTGGTCAGCTACCGTACATTTTGTTACATCTAAAATGATGTGTTCTGTACGATTGTTGGTAATCTTTACATAGTACACATCCGTATTGTCGCCTTGGTTCCCAGCTGCCGCATTTTCGTAAAAGGGAGAAGAAGCATTACCCCGATTATACTTGCGATCCAAATCTGCTCTACGCCAATAACAAATAGAAACAGTGATTCCATCCTTTGTTTTGGTGAGGATAGGTTGTCTTGCCTGTATATCAAAAGCCTGCGGATAATCCGAGATAAGTATGACATCTACGACCTTTCTGTCCTCGTTTTCCTTGGGCAATTCAATCTGCGGTTCTACTTCTGCCCAGTCAGTCAAAAAATCATTCCATTCATCAACAGCATACGCGTACTCCGAAAAAGCGAAAAAATACGTTAAATCCAGAGTGTTTACCTTATCCCCTTTAATCAAACGAAAACCGACTGTTTGTAGTCCATGTTTATCTAAAACAGTCTGAGTAAGGTCTCCAGAAGGTATTACTGGAATAGCCACATCTGCGGAAGGATTTTCGGCTTTTTCCATTAACACACTTGCGATATTATCCACTGGTTGAATCGGAGCCAAACTTGATAAGGACTGGCCACAACCTGACACGACAACCCCTAACAAAAAGAACATCCCCAGATTCAGCAGTGTCAAATTTACCTGCTGTACCTTAATTCGCTTGCTTCGGCATGAACTCCTCCTCATAGAGCTCGGAGCTTCCTTGCAAGACTTTGTTTGCTTATTGAACTTGAACCATTTCATTGATAAAATCGCCTCCTTGTCTACCATTTGAGAATGGTAACTTGATTTAGTTGTTTGTCATAAAACATAAGTCCAAGATACCATACTTGCGATTTTTCGTCAACAACATAATACAGTTTTATTAGAGAAGGACATGTCCAAAATCTATAAATTATCTGAGAATACTAAATTTGCCAATTTCTCGAACAACCGAATCTGCTTGAGTTGCAGCGATGTGGTAAATATAGATACCGGAAGCGAGCGGTATTCCACGAAGGTTTGAGCCATCCCATTGAAATTTTCCAGGAGCAAATACATCTTGATGTGTCTTACTATAGACTTTCTCCCCTTTAATAGTAAAGATTTCAAGAGACACAGTATCTGCGGACTGGGAAGCAGAGAGTTGATATGCAAACGTCATTTCCGATAACGATGCTCGAAAAGGATTTGGATACACGCGGGTTTGTGCAAGCGCGAAAGATTGAGGTTCTATCTGTTCGATTAACAACTTGTATGACGCGACGCTGCTGAAACCACCGTCGGACGTTATCATCAAATATAACGTCTGTTGAGAAGTGGGTTGGTAAACGATTTGGTAGCCGAGGAGATCAGGTGCTTTTTCACCTATTGCTAATATTTCCCCTGTCGCTGTTAAAAGGGATAAAAGGTAATTCCGGTTCGCTGGAATCTCCGACAACGTAGCGCGAACTGTTATGCCGCCAGCAGCTTCAATCTGATAATAATCTTGAGTATCCGAAGCATCATATAGAAAGGAGTAATAAGGTTGGGCATAGAAAATTGGAAATGCTGTTACTATGGTATCGTTAGGTTCATAGGTATCACCAAACGAAACAAGCACCTGCATGATCGCCCCCTCAGCACTTATATTGGTAATGGAAATACCTGATGGAGTTCCATCGCTCGCGCTACTATTAGGCAAAGTTCCTGGGGTAAATGCCGTTTGGTCATCATCTGCAGAATAGGCTGCACCTTCAGTGATGGTGTGAATGTCTATAAAGCCAGGATCATCGGGGCGAATGCCAAGATGCTCAGGATCATTTGGGTCTTCAAGCCATATCTGTTGACCGGCATCGTAGCTACCAAGCGGACGGACCTGTGTTTCATCAATGTGCCAAATGAGGATACCAGACTCCGGAAGATAGGTATCAAAAATAGCACCTGAGGCTTTATAGCGGTTTTCGATAAGAAAAAATTCTCTGTTAGTCGCGGCGGTAGGCAATAGAGGTTCACCATCAATAGAGATGTGCGATTCTCGTGCGTGCGGAATATCAATTTTAAAGAGTTTGTCTGTTTTCGGGGGCAGTTCAAAACTTGGAACAGTTACTTGCCCACTTTGTGTGATGTTAACAGGTTGAATCCAACCGAGACGTCCGTTTTCGGGACGAGCGTCAAAATCCCATTTGAGATAACCGATGATGTGGCTGGGCGCCAATCCGTTTCCGACACCAGAGACTTCTGGGCCCTGATACGGACCGAATGCTCCCATCAATCCCCATTTATGGTCACGAGCATCTGTGAAGTTTAAACCGTAGACGTCCGGGGCGCCAAAGTCATGGAAAAATTCATGAAAGTAGATACCCAAGTGAGGTTTATCAAAATCTGGTTCTTCGGCGACGATGATAGCAGTATCAACTCGCATACCATCAACAATAATGTTGACGTTTGGTGTTAAGACCGACCAGATATCATCAATTACACCGGAAGACGCTTCATCATTACCCGCATGAATGATAAATAGGTGGTCAACGATACCATCTTTATCACGGTCATACTTTGAAAAATCAACGGTTGCATCTACAGCACGACACGCTTCGGCGATTAGTTCCCGATAACGTGGTATGTGTCTTGCCCCTTCTCCGTAATAACCCATTTGTTCCTTTGCGCGTATCCATGCATCGCCAGCAGGTAGAACACCTCCGACAGGACCTGGCTGCACATCCATCTGATGATAAGAATTTTCGCGATAGTAGGTTTTTAGGGAGACACCTGTTTCAGCAAACAGATATTGATTGAATTCCGCGCTGCTTCTTTTACCGGGCTGATCACTAAAATCAATTTTGAGAGCAAGGACATATTCAATGCCATCTGGTTGTAGGATGCCCTGCTCTCTTGCCAAACAACATCCATCTAACGCTTGTAAATATGTTGAGATGCTGAGTTCAGAATTCTGCCCAGAAGTGGATTTCGGGGTTAATTTTCCAGTAATCGGATCGCTGTCAAAATAGAGATACGGGTTAGGTGGGGCAGCAAGACTGGATATTGTGAACGCGAGAAGGAATGCTAAGCAGAAAATCAGACATGTAGAAGGTCTTTCAATCAAATTCACCACCACATTTCCTGCACAAGATATAGAATTGGATGTCATCGGAATGTGCGTGTTGTTTGATAAGATCAACTGCTTGGTCAGGTAAATCTGCTTCACATTTATGGCACTTGAAGAGTGAACCCTCATGTTCAGGAAATTTTCTGATATCGCCCCAAATGTCATGGAGCCAGTATTTAAATTCCCACGGAAATTCGGTTTCAACAGCTTTTGATATTTCAACTGCATGTCGAATTAATTTTTGACACTCTTCAAAGGTTGCTGGTTCATACGGATGAGGCTCTGTGTGAAGGGGGATCGGATTGCCTTCGGAAGCGGTTTCTGGGTTGAATCTACGGGAACGTGTCAGCAAAATTTGGTCTAATCTTGTGCCCGGTTCCCTACCTTTTGACCAGACACGGTAGTAGCCTCTGCGTTTAATATTAAAGTAACCGGGAATTGACTTACCGAGTGGGTGTGTTGAAGTATCCCATAACCAACGGTTCCATTTAGAGTTGTCCCCAGGAACTGCCCAAATTTTGATTGCATTCGGGCCGCCCTGTTCGTCCCACGGATACGGTTCTACATCTTCAATACCGATCCAATAAGAATCTTCACTACCCGATTTATAATAGGTGCGAATCCATACGTACCATTTGCCAGTTTTCGGAATGTAAACTTCATAAATACTACGCGCACCTCTTGCACTGTCGATGGCTTTACCGTTAGAGGCTTCTTCCTCATCCACAATTGTCACACCGTTATCAAAGTGTATCGCAGTTTCTGCTTCAATGATAAGTGTGTTTTTTGGAACGCGGATTAATTCCTGCCTTATATTTTTTTCTTCTTGCTCAGCTTCCTCTTTTTCTTCTTCTGGGAGTGCTTGTTCCGGTTCCGTATAACTACTTCCGAACCGTTGACACGCACGTTCAAACTGTTTTTCGGAAAGGTTTGCATCGTAAAAGCAGTCTCGGACTCCTTTCTTCCAGAGATCCAGGAGAAGAAATATTGCTTTTAGATTTCCATCAGGCCGTTTACGGGTACCGACGACAATAAGCATGCCGGTATCTCGTGAACGACTGACAAGACACAGATGGAGCGGATATTCAGGTGGTGCGACTTTTCTACTTTTTACAATGAGCGGACTATAGTATTTACAACGGTGGTCGCATCCGGGGATTTTCGCCCGTTTAGCACTACAACATTCTGGGCAAATTATCATGCCGCTCAGGGCAGGGCATGCACGCTTGCCATTACCAGAACGGCATGTGCGGCACCTTTGTGTTTTAGTGCGTTTCTGTCTGGTAGGAAGTCTTTGGTGGCGCATGGTTTAATAGTTTTCGCTTCATTAATTTGTATGTGGCACAACTTGAATGCTGAAGTTGCTATTTGCAATATTAACGAACGGCATTTCGCAGCCGAAACTTATAGTAAATTATGTAAATAAGTTCACATATATTCTGTAGGAGCGATCTCCGAATCGAGACGAAACCACTGTTAGTCGGGAATCGGAGTTCCCTCGGACAGCTCATATGTCCAGTTAATTGTAGAATCCACTATAAACAAAACTGTTAACTTGGGCGGTTAACCAGCTCAGCAAGATATTCTGCAATTTTGTCTGCAACTTATTCGGCATCCACATCTACATCTACATGCACATCGGGAGCGTTACTTGGGCGATTAACCAGGTCAGCGAGGTATTCTGCGATTTTGTCTGTGATTTGTCCAGCATCCACATCAGCAAAGTTAAAAAGTTCCTTAAGCATCGGTGAAATCGCTCCTGTATCAAGCAACGCATTCGCGAGGCGCCCCATGCTGCTTCGGTTGATACCGCCTTTGCCATCACTACCTCCCATATCGAGAATTTTGATATTGTCAATTTTCTCTACGGGACGCATCAGTTGTTCAACAATCTCTGGTGCTTCTTCAATCAGTTCCAAGATAGCTTCTTGAACAAGGACACGTTGTTCAGCAACATTACGTGCTTCATATTCTGCCATTTCACCTTGTGCTTTGGCACGGGCCTCCGACAACACAGCATCTGCAAGACGTTCAATCGGTTGCGCTTGTGCCTCAGCACCGATGATTGCAACATCACGTTGCCATTCAGCGCCTTTCACTTGTTCAGTAGCAGTGACCTCAACCTCAGCACCCATGCGTTCTGCTTCAGCGACTAACTTCTCTTTCTCTGCAAGTGCTGTAAGCTGCTGTTTATTCGCAACGTCAATCTTCCTATCTTCGTCAGTGAGAGCAACGCGTAATTCTTGACCAATGCGGGACTGTTCCACCGTCAACATCTTATTAATTTCAGTAAGTTCCACTTGTTTGTTCTGGTCAATCTGTGCAGTTTCTACGACGAGGTTTTTCTCAATCTCGCGTTGTTGTACCTGTTGTTCTTGGGTCAACATCTCGCAATTCAACACCTTCTTCCTGAACAATGCGTGCTTTTTCTACGAAGAGTTGTTTTTCAAACTCACGCTCTTGTACCTGTTGTTCCATACCGATTTTATTGACTTCGACGGATAACGTCTTGGCGATCTCTGTGAGTTCCACCTGTTTGTTCTGGTCAATCTGTGCAGTTTCTACGACGAGGTTTTTCTCAATCTCGCGTTGTTGTACCTGTTGTTCTTGGGATTCTCGTTCAACATCCCGCAACTGCACACCCTCTTCCTGAACGATGCGTGCTTTTTCTACCATGAGTTGCTTTTCTATCTCTCGAACTTCAATTGTCTGTTCCTGTTCAATTTTCTCCATTTGAACAGTAAGATGTTGTGCGATTTCAGCAAGTTGAACAACTTTGGTTTGGTCAATTTGTGCGGTTTCAACGACGAGGTTCTTCTCGATTTCTCGCTGTTGTACCTGTTGCTCTTGCGCAAACGTCTCGGTTTGCACCTTCAATTCTAACTCAACTTCTCGTAACTGTACACCCTCTTCTTGAGAGATACGAGCGCGTTCAACCTCTAATTTCATTTCGTATTCACGTTCTTGAACGCTCTGTTCCATCTCAAACTGATATTTAATGGTATCAGCTTCACGTTCCGCAGCATAGATAGCAATATTTTTCTGTTGATCAGATTCTCCCCATGCTTGCTCCTGTTCTAATTCAAGTTCTCGGAGCCGTGCCTCAACATTAATTTGTACAATGGCAACGTCTTTCGCTTTAATGGCAGCCTCTTTATCGCGTTCTTGCTCAGCGGTAATTTCAGTAATTTCCCGGATACCGACAGCATCAAAACGATTGTCCGGATTGAGCATTTCAATGGGGGTTTGATCGACCCTGATGATGGAAACGGTGTCAAGTGTCAATCCATTATCGAGTTTCAGATTTTCACCGCACGCATTTTGAACGTTATCAGCGAATTGTAGACGTTTCTGTAGGAGGTCCTGGATTTCACTTTCGGCTGCAACGCTTCTTATGGCACCATCTAACATCGGTTCAATTAATTCGCGGATAGTTTCTGGCGTCATGGATTTATCGCCAAGGGCCTGAGCGGCTTTTAAAATGTCTTCGTCATCCGGATCAACCTTAAGATAAAAAACGACTTCAACGTCGGCGCGGTTGAAGTCGTTAGTAATTAGGGAGTCAGAGGTCTCTCGAACCACCTCAATTCGCATGGTGTTGAGAGAGATTTCTTTGATTTCATGAATAATCGTGTTAACCCAGAGACCTCCAGTAATACGAATCTTTTCCTTCGCACCCCCTGTTCTGACCAAAGCCACATCTGCTTTCGGTATCCTATAGCGGATAACGGATAATACACTAACAGTCAAAGCCCCAATGAAGACAACCGCTATAACACCCATCCACCGCAGAACGTTAGTTTGGTTCTCAGCATCAATTAGTCGATCATAAGCGAAATACCCGATGACACTCACAACGACAATTAAAAATATAACAGCAAGAATGAGACGCATTAATTTCTCCTATTGTAAACATCACTTTCAGAAATTGTTTCTATTGGAAGATTAGATCACTGTTTTGGTGTGTCCGATAACGCCCCTTGAGCGGTTGGCGTGGAGAGGTTTGCCACGCGAGACTCGCAAGATAACAGAGTGTATTTTCAATTAAAGGTTTAGCGACAGCGGTTTTATGAGCATCCCGTGTATCTACGGCAAAACCAACGTAGTATCCGTCACCCCACTGTAACTGGATGCCGATAGGACCGCTATTATCTTCTCTAACTACCAACTTTCGATAACTTGGGTCATTGGTAATCCAATGGTCATCCGTCACCAAATTATCAACATTGATCCTATGAGGCCATGTAAACATACCAGTTTTTTGACCATCATCGGTAATAGTCACGTTGGAATCCTCAGCACCAACGACGTCAATAGGATGACGATCTACAGGTAGCCAACTACCGCGCCATGCCGATTCAGATGCGTGGACACCGTCAGGTGGCACTATATTATTATCCATAGCGGATGTCCACACAACCCCACCCTTTCTAACGAAATCTTTGATCGCGTCATCCGCGTCTTCAACAAAATACTCTCCGTCATGCCCGGTGGCAAACCATGTAAACCAAATAATATCATAATTGGAGAGTGTTACGTTAGAGAGTTTTATAGCATTATTTGGGTCGCCTCGGTTATCAGGGTTATCGTTAATATGGACTGTTGTATATTGAAATTCTAAACCTTCAAGCGTAGTAAGAGATTGCAATACGGCAGGTTCGCCCGTTAGGTTATCGCCCACAACAATCAGCACACGGAAGACACCTAAGGGCACAATCTTTATGGAGGACATGATGTCGGAAAACGATTGTGAGTGTGGCAGGTCGCGAAGATTTCTAATTGACTTTTTGAATTCCCGAGAGTTTAGATCTAAATTGATCCTACGCCCTTCAAAATTCACATGCTCGTAGAAGATGATATGGCATCCACTAAAAGGAAAATTCGGACCACGCTGAATTCGGACAGAAGATATCATATCATTCATACCGATTTCGAACATTGAACTAACATCACGCATGATAAGGCTTCGTTGACCGCTGAAATCTACATCACGAAACACCTCTATGATTACAGGGACAGCACCGTACACCGGCGGGGTTGGATGCGCAGCAGGGCTAAAACTTATAGCTGTAATCGCATCACCGAAATTGTAAGGTATTTCGTGGATATTTGGATAGAACCCTGGTGCTAAGACTAATCGTCTTCCTTGATAATTTGCATGCTCATGAAAAATCGCTTTGTAGTTAGGAGACGCACTAAAGCCGGGGCCCTGGTATATCTTAATAGAAGATATTACGTCCTGGGCACCTATCTCTGTTGTGTTCGGGATGGATTCTACGAGGGTTATCTTGCGTCCTTGATAATTGACATGTTCAAAGACTTCAACAACTAACCTCGGCGTACTCGCCATTTACCAATCCTTCGCTGAAGGTCATTATGTCTATTTTAGTTTAATAACTTATTATATCATTGAATTAAAGGTTTGTCAAGGAAAAAGAAAAGCAAAATGGTAACATAGCCATTCAATTTTGAGGCAGTACTGGAGAAAGGAAACCTTGTAAGCTCGCTAAATGCGCCTACGGAATTTGATGCCTCTTACTTTTTAGGTTAGGACTTATGCAATATACATTGAAACTCATTTTTCTTCATTTTTTTATTTTATGCACCCTTTTCACCCTAAAACTTTGTCTTTAAGTTATGTTATGTAAGGTATCGTATACCACATTCCTAAAAGTTTTTATAAGGACGTAGTCAACAAGTAGGAAATTGCAAACTTTTTTAGGCATTTTCACCCTTTTTGCTTTAATACTGTGTCTTTAAGTAACTAAACTTTGGACAATTTTAATAGTTCCGGTATAGTAAATTAACCTAAGTTGCTACCTATAATATACTTTTAATTCCATGGGATTTGCTCTATAATGTTTTTATTCCAACAAAACAA